>JAPLJM010000400.1 GCA_026388595.1 Deltaproteobacteria bacterium | reverse complement strand
CCAATATATCAAAAAGACCATGGGCAAGGCAATCCTGTCCGTCGCCGTGGAGCCGAAAGAAAGCCCTGTCATCAGCCAGAAGCTGGCCGGCGAGGAACTCAAACCGGGCCCCCACAAGATCCAGGGCATCGGCGCGGGGTTTATTCCCGACACCCTCGATTTGTCGCTGGTGGACCGTGTGGAGCAGGTGGAAAGCATGGAAGCCGTCGAATTTGCCCGGCGGCTGGCGAAAGAGGAAGGGATTCTTTCGGGCATCTCCTGCGGGGCGGCTGGAGTTGTCGCTGTAAGGCTGGCAAAACTGGATGAATTTGCAGGGAAAACAATCGTCGTCATCTTTCCCGACGCGGGGGAGCGTTACCTCTCGACGATCCTGTTCGAGGGGATCGGCGCCTGATTTGACGACGTCGTCTTTTATTACAAGTTGCAGAAGAACTTGATGCCGGATCGAACGATTCTAAAATCTGCGCACAGGCGCGAAAAATAAGGAGAAAAAATGGCAAAGATATCCCTCAAAACATGCCCCAAGGTCTATATCCTTGAAACGCATCGTTCCAAGACACCGGATTCGACCCTCCGGTTCGTTGAAAAGGTGAAAGAAACCGCTGGCATGCTGTCCTTCATGAATGCTTCGGATGTGGATCGGATCGGGATACCCGTCTTTACCTGTGATCGGATCAGGCCGGACGGCTCAAAAACAAGCCACACGGGAAAGGGCGTTTCTCCGATCCAGGCCCAGGTCTCGATTACGATGGAGGCCATCGAGCGCTACTGTTCCGAATTCCGTGAGGAATATGGGGATAAATTAGTCAGAGGGAAATTCGCGCTATTAAAAAAGAATTCCAATGTTCTCGATCCACGGGCGCTTATTCTTTCGCGCGCAAGCAATTATAACCCGGATAAAGAAATAGACTGGGTCTGGGGACATGACCTGTCGAAGGATGAAGAGATACTGGTTCCTGCATGCGCCGTCTATCACCCCTTTCATCAGGACGGCACTTTTCTGTTCAGCACGCATACGAACGGGATTGCTGCGGGCAACACCTATGAAGAGGCGATTATTCACGGTCTTGCGGAATTGATTGAAAGGGACGCATGGAGTATCGCTAGGTACTCGCACGCTTTTAATGATGCGCTCTTTATGGAAGACGAGCCTGAGAACCGGTTCATCATCGACGTACTGGAAAAATTCGAAGCGGCGGACATTGAGATAGTGACGAAAGATCTGACGACGGATATCAACGTTCCTGTCGTTGCCGCCTTTTCACGGGACCTGGTTTACCGGCAGATGGTGCCTATCGACGGCTTCGGCGCCCATTTGGATCCCCGGGTTGCCCTGGTGCGGGCCCTGCTTGAGATAGCAACAACAAGGGCCCTGTTCCTGCAGAAATACGGCCTTAATGGTCTGTGTGAAACGGCTCCCCTGTATTTGCAGGGAGAAGGTTATGCAGATGATCCGCGATTCTATGCGCATGAGCAAAAAAATCTTCGGGAGCTTGAAAGGGGGTACAGTGACGACATTTTGGAGGATGTCAGGACAATGATTGCAAGGTTGTCTGCAAGCGGTTTGGATTGTGTGATTGCCGTCGATCTACGGAGAGAGGACATCGGTATGCCGACCGTCCGGATGATCGTGCCGGGTCTTGAAACCTACTGTTTCGATCAGACCAGAGCGGGGAAAAGAGCTGAACAATCCTTAACGGGCTCGTAAAAAGTGGCAAATACCTTAAAAATGGGACGGCTTCGAAAAAGTTCCGCAGGCAAGGCGCGCGAAGCCTGAGGAGTGAGGCGTACTTGAGCGTACGCCGCAACGACGAGGGATGAAGTGTAGCGCAGCATCCAGACTTTTTACGAAGTCATCATCCTTTGCAAAGCAAAACAGATCCTATAATGCATTCTGTGATGTTTTCAGCATCACCGCCTTTGAATCGGCTTACAGACAGGGAGAAGCATGGCTCAGACAATTGATGGTTTATCTTGAAAACAACCTGAATGTTCTGATGGATTATTTTGAATCGGAAGTCCCGGTGATAAAGGCGATCAGGCCGGAAGGAAGCTATCTGGTCTGGCTGGACTGCAGGGCATTGGGCATGAGTGTCAAGGAACTCCGGGAATGGATGATCGGCAGGGCAAAAGTCGGGCTGAATGACGGTTGCCTGTTCGGAAGCGGCGGTGAGGGGTTTCAGCGGATCAACATCGCCTGCCCGCTGCCTGTCCTGATGAATGCATTGGAAAGGATCAAGCAGGCCGTAAAGAGCCGATAACTGAGAAGGGAGCTAAAGGAGAGGAAATGACAGTCATGAGGGGAAAAGTCCTGTCCGTCAACATTGCGGACAGGAAAGGTCAGAAGAAATCGAATATTGGCTGTGGGCTCCTCATCGAAGATGTCGGCCTGCAGGACGATGCCCATGCCGGATCGGATATCCGGCAGGTGAGCCTGTTGGCGACGGAAAGCATCGAAAAGATCAGGGCAAAAGGTCTGAACGTTCAGTATGGCGATTTTGCCGAGAATTTGACGACGGAAGGGATCGATCTGCCTTCCCTGCCCATTGGCGCCAAATTGAAGATCGGCGCCGATGTTCTCATGGAAGTGACTCAGATCGGCAAGGTCTGCCATGACCGCTGCCATATCTTTTTCACCGTCGGCGACTGTGTTATGCCCCGTGAGGGGGTCTTTGCAAAGGTCCTGGCGGGCGGACAAGTAAAAATCGGCGACGGGATTGAGGTCGCACTGTAGTCAGAAAAGCACACATAAGGATTGACTGTAAAATAAGTCCATCGGCCCCGTTTATTCATGAAAACTTTGCATAACCGGTGAAAAATGGTTCGCAAGTGGCGAATCAAATGTTTTCCGCCTTTTCAGAGAGGAGGTTAGCGGTTTGTCATGGATCATGATTACAACCGGCCGTCTTCTTGGCGGAAAAGATTTTTGAGTCGCGGCGAAGCCATTTTTCAAAGGTCTTTTTATGTCGACCGATTGACAAGCCGGTTTGGCATTGCTTAATTACAAGCGGATGCGTTATTATGAACTTAAAGGAACTTGGCGTCGTCATTTCAACATCGTCAAAGGAGAGCGCTTATGTGGGAATATACCGATAAAGTTAAAGAGCACTTTTTGAATCCCCGTAATGTGGGGGAGGTGGAGAAGCCCGACGGCGTCGCCGAAGTGGGTTCCATTGCCTGCGGGGATGCCCTTAAATTTTCTTTCAAACTGGACGAAAACAAGCGGATCAAGGATGCCAAATTCAAAACCTTCGGCTGCGCCAGCGCCATTGCCACATCTTCGGCGCTGACGGAGATGGTCAAGGGGATGACCCTGGACGAAGCCCTGAAAGTGAGCAATCAGGATATCGCCGCCTTTCTGGGCGGCTTGCCACAGGAGAAAATGCACTGTTCCCTCATGGGCAAGGAAGCGCTCGAAGCGGCTGTAGCCAATTATCGGGGTGCCGTCATCAAGGATCCGGGGGCGCAGATCATTTGTGAGTGCTTTGGTGTTACCGACCGGGAAATTGAGCGGGCCGTCCGGGAAAATAATCTGACCACGGTAGAAGATGTGACGAATTATACCAAAGCCGGCGGCGGTTGCGGGAACTGCCATGAAGCCATCCAGCAGATCATTGAGCGGGTGCGTACCGAAGCCCAGCCGTCGGTCCGGCCGAAGCTGTCCAACATTCAGAAGATGAAAATGATTGAAGAAACCATCGAGCGGGAAATCCGGCCGTCCCTGAAGCACGACGGGGGGGATATCGAGCTGATCGATCTTATCGGCAACCGGGTGCTCGTCGCCACGCGAGGGGCCTGTGCTGTCTGCAAGGCCTCCGACCTTACCTTGAAAAACTTTGTGGAGGCGAAGCTGCGGGATCTTGTCTCGCCGGATCTGGTGGTCGAGGAGGTGGCCCCATGAAAACGGTATATCTGGACAATAATGCAACAACGCAGGTCGCCGCGGAAGTGATGGAGGCCATGCTTCCCTATTTCCGCGACTTTTATGGCAATCCCTCCAGTATGCATTTCTTTGGCGGTCAGGTTGGGTTAAAGATCCGGGAAGCCCGCCAGCAGGTGGCTGCGCTCCTTGGCGCCGACCCCGATGAGATCATTCTGACCAGTTGCGGCACGGAAAGCGACAATGCCGCCATCCGGTCGGCGCTGTCCATAAACCCCGACAGGCGTCATATCGTGATCAGCCGTGTAGAACACCCCGCCGTCAAATCGCTGGGGGTGGATCTGGCTCGCCAGGGCTATCGGGTCACGGAGCTTCCCGTCGACAAAGACGGGCTCCTGGACCTGGATCTCTATGAAAAAAGCCTGACGCCCGATACGGCGGTGGTGAGTCTGATGTGGGCCAATAATGAAACGGGGGTCCTTTTCCCCGTGGAAAAGGCGGCCGAGATGGCCCGTGAACGGGGCATTCTGTTCCACACCGATGCCGTCCAGGCGGTGGGCAAGATTCCCATCTCAATGAAGACGAACGCCATCGACATGCTTTCCCTGTCCGGTCATAAGCTGCACGCCCCCAAAGGAATCGGGGTGCTCTATGTCCGCAGGGGAACGAGGTTCGCACCTTTCCTGATCGGTGGGCATCAGGAGAAAGGGCGCCGGGCGGGTACGGAAAATACGCCCGGCATCATCGGCCTCGGAAAGGCGTGCACCCTGGCGTCGCAGCATATGGAAAAAGAAAATACGACGGTCAAACAGCTAAGGGATAAACTGGAACGGGAACTTCTGGCCCGCATTCCCAAAAGCCGGGTGAACGGCGACACGGCAAACCGGCTTCCCAACACCTCCAACATCAGCTTCGAATTCGTCGAGGGGGAAGGAATCCTGCTGTTGATGGATGAGTACGGGATCTGCGCCTCCTCCGGCTCCGCCTGCACCTCGGGGTCACTGCAGCCGTCCCATGTCCTGCGCGCCATGGGCGTTCCCTTTACCATGGCCCATGGTTCGATCCGCTTCAGCCTGAGCATCTATAATACAGAGGCGGAAATCGATTTCGTCATTGAAAAAATGCCCCCCATCATCGAGCGGTTGCGCGGCATGTCCCCCTACTGGCAAGCGGGCGAACAGGCCTGCGTCGGCGCATAAAGGAGATTTATTCCCATGGATGAACCCTCAGACATCACCCAGTGCCGGACGGGGATGGCCGTCGTCCGGAAGCACCGCGAAGAAATACCGGCTGTTGTGGATGAGCTTGTGATTTCATGCAACCGGGACGGTTGCTTCGATCATATCGGTCCGGAACCGATCCCTTCGCGCGAGGCAGCCGTCGATATCCTGAAAAGGATCAGGCGCATCCTCTATCCGGGCTATTTCATCCCCACACGGGTCGATCAGGTGAACGTCAAATATTACTTCGGCCAGGAGACGACGGCCCTTTTTGAAGCCCTTTCCGAGCAGATCACCCTGGCAATCCGCCACGACTGCATCCGGCACAACCAGGCCTGCACGCACTGTGATGAACGGGGCCAGGATGCGGCAATCGATTTTTTGCGGTCCATGCCGGAATTGCGCAACCTGCTGGCGACGGACATCCGGGCGGCCTATGCGGGGGATCCGGCGGCGAAGGGTTACGACGAAATCATCTTCAGCTATCCGGGCCTTTTCGCCATCACGGTTTATCGCATTGCCCACCGGCTCCATGAGCAGGACGTCCCCATGATCCCGCGGATCATGACGGAGTATGCCCACAGCCACACGGGAATTGACATCCATCCCGGTGCCCGCATTGGGGAAAGCTTTTTCATCGATCACGGAACGGGGGTCGTCATCGGGGAAACCACGGAGATCGGCAAACGGGTGAGGCTCTATCAAGGGGTGACATTGGGGGCCCTGTCCCTGACCCGGGAGGAATGCGAAAGCCTGCGCCATCAGAAGCGTCATCCCACCATTGAAGACGATGTCATTATTTATTCCAATGCCACGGTCCTGGGCGGTAAAACGGTGCTCGGCTCCCGGTCGGTCATCGGCGGTAACGTCTGGTTGACTGAATCGGTGCCGCCGGATACGGAAGTTTTTCTGAAAAAGCCGGAGCTTGTTTTCGGCAAAAAAAGGAGATGATCATGAAAAAATTTGTTTTAATCCTGATGGTTC
>JAPLJM010000205.1 GCA_026388595.1 Deltaproteobacteria bacterium | reverse complement strand
GATCTGGTCGGACATGCGGACCGACTCACCGTTTCCATAGAGGCCTTCTTTGTCCAGATAGTAACAATAGTGACAATCCAGGTTGCAGAGGGAGCCGGCCGGCTTGGCGAAAATCTGAAATTCCCGGGATGCTTTGACCATGGACTATTCCTGTTCATTTTAGAACTTGTCGGTCCGTCTGTAAATCACTGTCCCAGGCATGATCGTTGATGATGGGGTTGACGTCCCGGTCATTGGCGAGGAGCTGTTCCTGCAGCATGATCTGCTCACGGGCATTGTAGATGTACGACTTCTCGTCATGGTGATGCGGGGCCAGTTTAAGAAGCGCCGCCTCGTCGTATTTTATAAAATTCTGACCGGCTCGGGTCGCCGCATAACGCCGGTACCCCAGTTTGACCAGGGCATCGATCCCCAGGCGCACGGAGGCGTCAACGGATTCCCGGTAAATACCTGTCAGTCCCATCTCGATCATGTTGTAGGCCTCGTGACGGCCTTTCACCCTCACCATGACATCAAGATGGGGATAGTGCTTTCCGACTTTTTCGATGAGGTCGAAATGGGTAAATGAATCAGTGATGGCGATGATCAGGATCCGGGCCTCCTGTGCCCCGGCAGACTTGAGGATGTCCAGGCGTGTGGCGTCGCCGTAGAAGGCCTTGAAACCCATTTTTCTCAACAGGTCGACACGATCGGAATCGTTGTCAAGGATGGTCGCCGCGATGCCGTTTGCCCTGAGAAACCGCCCGATGGTGCTTCCAAAATCTCCGAACCCGGCGATAATGACGGGGTGCTGAATGTCGATGACATCCGCTTCTCTTGCCACCGTTTCCCTGGTTCCAAACCGGGGAAGGATGAACCTTTCGTTGATGAACAGCAACAGCGGTGTTGTCGTCATGCTCAGGGCTGTGACGGCCATCATTCTGCCCGCCAGAGGGTCCGGCAGGATATGCAACTGATGCATGAAGGAAAAAAGGACGAATGCGAACTCCCCTATCTGGGACAGGCCCAGGGCAAAGATGAGATTTTGATCGAAGGAAATCTTGAAAAGCCTTCCCGTTCCCATGAGGACAACAGTCTTTACGGCGATGACGGCAAAGACCATGGGAATAATTTCAAAAGATCCTTCCATCAAAAGCTTGAAGTTGATGGAAGCCCCGACGGCGATAAAGAACAAACCGAGTAGCAGCCCCTTGATAGGTTCGAGGTCGCTTTCCAGTTCGTGGCGGAATTCACTATTGGCCAGAACGACTCCCGCCAGGAAGGTTCCCAGGGCCGGACTTAGGCCGACCAATTGCATCAGGAAGGCTGTGGCAATTACAATCAGCAAGGCGGCGGCGGTGAGGATTTCTCTCAAGTGGGTCCTCGCAGCCAGCCGAAGCAGGGGAACGATGATAAAACGCCCGGCAAGAAAAACGGTTCCGATGGCCCCCAGAACCGCCGCTGCCTGCAACCATCCCGGCAAGCCTCCGATGATCGTCTGGTGATGGACCGCTGTGCTCCGGCTCGTGGCTGCGGCCAACAGGGGCAGCAAGGCCAGGATGGGAATGACGGCGATGTCCTGAAAAAGCAGGACGGCAAAAGAGCCTCTTCCCGCCTCGGTTTCTCCAAGGCCCTTCTCTTTCAATGATTGCAGCGCAATGGCCGTTGAGGACATAGCTAGGGCGAGGCTGGCGGCGAGGGCCGTCTTCCAGCTGAAGTTGAGCAGGATCAACCCGGTGCAGAGGACTGTCGTGGTGGCGATGACCTGGACTCCCCCCATGCCGACGATGCGGTGACGCATCTGCCAGAAGTGAGAAGGCTCCAATTCGAGCCCGATTAAAAAAAGCATCATGACCACGCCGAATTCGGCGAAATGCATGATGTCCTGACCCTCCCGGCCGATAAAGCCGAGGACAAACGGGCCGATAGCAATCCCCGCAAGGAGATAACCCAGGACGGAGCCCATGCCCAGCCGCTTGGCGACAGGAACACAGATGATGGCCGCCGTAAGATAGACAAGTGCCTGGAAGAGGAAGCCTTCGGTCATGTCTCCCCCTTTCTCTGAAGATCTGCAAGCCAGTCGTTCAGTAAGTCAAATTGCGTCACCTCTTCCTTCCGGAGCGGGCTGTCGGACAATAATTGCAAAAGGAAAGCGTAATCACCGGCATGGCGCATCATCTCCCCGTCGCTCAAGCGGTAGGTTCCCTGGACGGCAAAGGGAGGAAGATAGATCATCTTGCATAGACAGGCCGTTTGTTCAAAGGGCCGGAGGAATTCATGGAGCGTGAAGCGATTGAAGCCGTCCGGTCCATATGATTCCCGCGACCCGCCGGTCGTGACAACGTTAAATGCCGTCTTGTCTTTCAGGGCGTTCCCTCCTTCCCCATGGGCCCATCCGTATTCGAGGACGAGATCCATCCATTGTTTCAGGATGGCCGGGGCGCTGAACGTATAGAAGGGATGATGCCATATCAGGACGTCATGGGCAGCAAGCAACTGTTTTTCCGCTTCGACGTCAATATTTTGGTCGGGATACCGTTCGTAGAGATCGTGAAGGGTAATGGCTTCAGACAGGGGCAGAGCGGAAAGAAGTGACCGGTTGACCCGGGACTTTTCAAAACGAGGATGAGCAAAGAGGATCAGGACGCGCCGCATGATCTTTTCCAGTAACCTGCCTTCTGACGCTGAAATATCGGGATATATGGATAAAATTTATTGATTGAGAAGTTTTTCTTTTTGACGGACGGATTATAAGACAAGCGGTTTTGTATGTCAATGGAAAGCTGGCAGAGTGGCAGAGAGGAAGGACCTTTCCTTCACGCCATCTGCTTTTTCTTTCATACAGCAGATTTCTTGAGCGTTCCGACGGCTTTCATGGCGCGCTCCGGCCGATCCTAAGAAGCTTCCCCGAAAAGATCGTATTCCGTGGCCTCCCTGATGGTGCACGTCAGGATTTTACCCACGGTCAGGTTCTCTCCTTTGAGATAGGTGATGCCGTCGATCTCCGGCGCCTGACGGCGGCAGCGGCCGTAAAAAGGATAATCCGGCCGGTCGCTTTTTCCTTCGATGATGCATTCCTGCCGGGAATCGATCAGAGACTGATTGATCTGAAAGGAGATAACGGCCTGCTCCTCCATCAGCAAATCCCTGCGTCTTTGTTTTTCTCTTTCCGAAATGCGGGATGACAAACGGCCTGCAGGCGTTCCCTCTTCCCGCGAGTAGGTAAAAACCCCGAGATGATCAAAGCGGACCAGCCGGATGAGATCCAGGAGGCGATGATAGCGGGTCTTTGTTTCTCCGGGGAAACCCGTGATGATGGAGGTTCTGAGGGCCACGCCCGGGATGATGGCCCGTGCTTTTTCAATCAGGGCAAAGATCTGTTTGCTGCCGGTCCTGCGGTTCATGGCCTTCAGGACGGTGTCGTCAATGTGCTGGATGGGAATATCGAGATACCGGGAGATCTTTTCCTCTGAAGCCATTATTTCGAGGACATCCTCTGTGAGATGGGCGGGATGGGTGTAAAGCAGCCGGATCCACCGGATTTTTTCTACAGCTGCCAGTTCCTGCAACAGGAGACCAAGCCCCGGTCTCCCTTTCAAGTCCCGTCCGTAAGCGGTGGTGTCCTGGGCAATCAGGATGATCTCTTTGACGCCTTTTTCAGCCAGCCCTTCCGCCTCCCGAAGGATATCATCAGGCTGCCGGCTCCGCGCCTTGCCGCGAATGGCGGGAATGATGCAGTAGGTGCAGTGATTGGAGCATCCGTCGGCGATCTTCAGGCAGGTTGTCGACGAGTTGGCGGGTAAGAGACGGGGATGGGCCGCGTTCATCAGAAAATCGGCTTTTTTAACAACGGTGCGGCAAACCCTGGGCGGGGCGGATGCTAAATTTTTTATATGCTGAATGATGTTAGGTACTTCTGATATTCCCAAGAAAAGGTCCGCTTCGGGGAGCTCCTTTTCCAGGGCTTTGCCGTAGCGTTGGGGAAGGCAGCCTGTGACCACCAGATACTTCAGTGCGCCGGTTTTTTTATGCTGGGCCATGCGGAAGATCTCATCGATGGCCTCTTCTTTGGCGGGGAGAATAAAGGCGCAGGTGTTGATAATGATCACTTCGGCCGCCTGCGGCTCCGGGGTGATTTGAAAATCCTGACCGGCCAGGAGGGCCGCCAACACCTCGGCATCCACCTGATTTTTGGGGCAGCCGAGACTGACAATGTGAACACTGCGGTTTTTCAACTGGAATGCTTCCTGACCAGCACTTTCCGGGGTTTGACGCCGTCGGAGGGTCCCACGATGCCTTCCGTTTCCATGCGCTCGATCATCCGGGCCGCCCGGTTATAGCCGATCTTCATATAGCGCTGCACCAGGGAAATGGAGGCATGTCCCAGGTCCGTCACCAGCGCCACGGCTTCGTCGTACTTTTCATCAAAATCGCCGTCCGCTTTTTCCCCGTCCGGAGTTTCATGTTCATATTCGGCGATGGACAGGTCATAAGCCGGTGTGGCCTGCTTGCGGATAAAGGCGACGATGCGGTCAATCTCCTTGTCAGAGACGTAAGCCCCGTGGATACGCGCCAGTTTGGACGTGCCGGGGGGGATGAAGAGCATATCCCCGGCCCCCAGCAGCTTTTCAGCGCCATGCTGATCGATGATGGTCCGGGAGTCCACCTTGGACGAGACCTGGAAAGAGATGCGGGTGGGGAAGTTGGCTTTAATGACCCCGGTGATGACATCCACGGAGGGACGCTGTGTGGCCAGAATCAGATGGATCCCCGCGGCTCTGGCCATCTGGGCAAGGCGGGCCAGAGATTCTTCCACGTTCCGCTGGGCCACCATCATCAGATCGGCCAGCTCATCGATCACGATGACAATGTAGGGCAGTTTCTGGCGCGTGGCGATGTCGGCAGGGAGCTTGAGGGGGGCGGCCTTGAATCCGTCAACGGAATAATCCTCATGGTCTTCAGCCCTTTCCTTTGCCGATAACGCAGCTTTTCCCTTTCCGCTGCGGGCCTTCTCAATGAGGCGGTTGTAAGCGTCAATCCCCTTGACCCCCAGTTCACTGATGGCTTCATAGCGGCGTTCCATTTCTTCTGTGGCCCACCTCAGCACCAGGGAGGCCTTCTTGGGGTTTACCACCACCGGATGGAGGAGGTGGGGTATCCCTTCATAGGCGGAGAGTTCCAGCCGTTTCGGATCGATCATGATGAATTTGACATCATCGGGCTGTGCCTTGAAAAGAATGCTGCAGATCATGGCATTGAGGCAGACGCTTTTGCCCGATCCGGTGGTCCCGGCGATGAGCAAATGGGGCATCCGGATGAGATCGGTAATCATCGGGCTGCCGACGATGTCCACACCCAGGGCAATGGGGAGCTTGAGCGAGGATTGGAGAAAGGTTTCATGGTCGAGGACGTCCAGCAGTTGCACCGGTTCCCGGGTGTTGTTGGGGATCTCGATGCCGACCGCCGCCTTTCCCGGGATCGGGGCAATGATCCGGATGCTCGGCGCCCGCAGGGCCAATGCCAGATCATCAGATAAATTTGTGATTTTATTTATTTTCACACCGGGCGCCGGTTCAAGTTCATACATGGTGATCACCGGACCCGGCTTGACTTCCACGACCTTCCCCTCTACGCCGAAATCAGCCAGCTTCGTTTCCAGAATCCGGGCAATGGCGATGAGGCTCTCACGCTTCATCCGCGTGTCCTTGCGAGGGATCTGGTCAAGCAGGGTCAGGGATGGCAGGTTGAACAGGCCATTGCTCGGGACGAAATCGAAGTTCGTCTGTGATATTTGTACGGGACGGATTTTTTCTGTTTTGACCGGGAGAGCGTCGATGACCGGCTCGGTATCCTTCTTTCTTTTAATCTCGGGGATTATTTTTCTTTCCCTCAGTTTATCCATCAGTTTCATGAACAGGCCCATACCCCTGAGCCATAGGGTCAGTACCCGGTTTTTCAATTGCGTGGTGAAGGATACGATGGATAAATCAATCAGAATGATGAGGGCGATGATCAGGACAACGACCAGAACGATGCAAGTGCCTATATTGCTGAGGAAGGTGTTCATCAGCCGGTCCAAAAGATGACCCAGGAGTCCGCCGGGACGGAGTTTGACGCCATAAACCGTTATGTCCGCCAGGGCTGCAGCGGCAAGGCCGGATGTGGCGGTCAGCAGCCCGAGAAAGGCGCTGATGCCGGCGGCGCCGAGGCGAAAATTTGCATCCAGGAAATATTTGAAGGCGAGGATGGTAAAAATGACAGGAAACCACAGGGCGCTCACGCCAAAGAGTCTCAGGAGAGAGTCGGCGGTGTAGGATCCGAAGGAGCCGATCAGATTATGGGTTTTGGCGGTTCCCGCAACAAAATGGGTAAAAGAAGGGTCCGACGGATGATAGGAGGAAAGGCCAAGCAGCAAAAAGACGGCAATGGCAAGGTTGATGACCCCGGCGATTTCTCTTGACCTTTTGAACCCTGATGGTGGGACTGTCATGTTCTTTATTGCCTGAAGAAGGCCGACCACACCTCCCGGAGGGCTGGGAGGTCCTTTGCCGCCGTTGAAGGCTCAACCGTTTCGGAGGGTATTCCCCGGTTGTAATTGCTTAAAATCACGTTCCGGACCCTTTCAATCAACTGTGCACGGTTTTCAATAGAATAACCGCTCACATCGATGGGTTTGTCAAAAATCATCGTCACTTTACCCGGATTGATCCGCAAAGAGCGCCTGGGCATGATCGTGCCCGCACCAACAATGGAGACGGGGACGACAGGGACCCCGGACTTGATGGCCAGATGAAACATCCCCTGTTTGAAGGGCTTCAAGGTGCCGTCCTTGCTTCGGGTCCCTTCAGGAAAGGTCATGACGGATTTTCCTTCCCTGATTTTCGCTGCTGCAAGATCAAGGCTTTTTAAGGCTTTTTCATGATTGTGCCTGTCAATTTCAATATATCCGGCGTTTCTCATCGCTTTACCGAACAGAGGGATCTTGAAGAGCTCTTTTTTGGCAATCCATCGAAATTGTTCGGGAACAAAGCCAAGAACAATAAAAATATCAAAATCGCTCTGGTGATTGGCCATGAAGATTTGTGGTTTACCCACCAGCACATTTTCCGCCCCAATCACTTCCACGCGGGTACTGGACAGGATAAGCAAGATTTTTGCCCAGATCCTGGCAATGCGGTGAATCTTATTTTCACCGGGTGAGATCAGACCGAAGATAATGGCGCATGCAGACAGGTAGCCCGTGATCGCCACACCAAGAATTAATATTATCATTGAACGAAGCATAACGATCCTGAATCATGGGGTGATCTTGAACGCCTGACGTAACGCCCACCCTCTAACCCATGATGGGATTGAAGTCAATAAGGATTATCGGCTGACGCCGGTTTTCTTTCCCAAAGACAAGCATTTTTATAGAAAAGCATGTCAAGAGTAAATAGACTTGTCCGGTTTTGTAGCAAATGAGTTGTCCGCTTTTACTGTTCTTGAATGGATGGCCATTTGAGAGCAGGAGGTGAGCGGCGGACGTTCGCTTTCCTCGTCAGTGGTTCTTGCTGAGGAGTTA
>JAPLJM010000118.1 GCA_026388595.1 Deltaproteobacteria bacterium | reverse complement strand
CGATCCACCAGAGGGAATCCCCCCTTTTTACCACATAACTGCTCCGGAGTTCGCGTCCTTTGTTGTCGCCGACCCTGGCGGCGCTGACTTTTTTATCAGCAGCGCTCTGTCCGGCCATCGCCTGCTCGCCCTCCGCCGGTTTGGCCACGGCTGGCTTTACTGCCGCTGATTGTCTCGGGGCCGCCATTTCCTGTTCCGTCGCCTGCCCCGTGCCCACACCGACGGTTTGCGCTGGCTTCTTACAGCATCCCATAAAGACAAGGCCGATGATAACAAAGACACATATTGGAGTCTGTGGCCATTTTTTTTGCTGCACCGCTTTTCTCCCTTGATTTTATCTTAACAAATCAAATGATGAAACAGGTGACAAAGAATGATGATTTAACATCCAGCATGGCATATCCCCGTGCGTTTGATAGATATAGCCATCACCGCTCCTTGTCAATAAAAAAGTGGCCTTCCCCTGTGGAAAATCTTATTGTACAACCTTCAGGGAAAGCTCCAGCAATTGCTCAATGCTGACCGTTGAGGGGGCGTCCGTCAGCAGGCAGGCGGCCTTCTGTGTTTTGGGAAAGGCGATGACGTCCCGGATGGAATCCGTTCCGGTCATCAACATGATCAAACGGTCGAAGCCGAATGCAATGCCGCCGTGGGGAGGTGTCCCGTATTCCAGGGCGTCCAGGAGGAACCCGAATTTAGACCGCGCCTCTTCCTGTCCCAGGCCAAGGGCTTTGAAAATCATGGCCTGCACCTTTTGTGAATGAATCCGGATGCTGCCGCCGCCGATTTCCGAACCGTTCAGGACCAGATCATAAGCCCTGGCCCTGACCCGGCCGGGGTCCGTTTCGAGAAAGGGCAGGTCTTCCATCACCGGGGATGTAAAGGGATGGTGCGTTGAGACGAATCGCTTTGCCGTGTCGCTGTACTCCATCAAAGGAAATTCCGTTACCCAGGTGAAAGCCAGCGCCGCCGGATCGATGAGACCGAGTTGTTTGGCCACGTGGATTCTGAGGTTGCCCAGAGAATCCCGCACAATGCCCGGCTTATCGGCCACAAAAACCATCAGATCCCCTTCCTGCACTTCCATCCTGGCATTGATCTGCTGTATTTCCATGGGCTTGAGAAATTTGAAGATGGGAGAGGTCCATCCGTCCGGAATGACGCGCGCCCAAGCCAGACCCTTGGCACCATAGTTGGCTACATAATCCCGAAGGCCATCCAGGTCCTTACGGGAGAGTTTTTTGCCGTCTTCAATCTTGATCGCTTTGATCACGCCGCCGCTGGCGGCGACTTCCTGAAACAGATTAAAGCCGGAGTCCCTCAGGATGTCCGTCAAATCCTTTAATTCCATGGAAAAGCGGATGTCCGGGCTGTCTTTCCCGTAACGGTCGATGGCGTCCTGATAGGCGATCCTGGGAAAGGGGGTTTTCAGGGTCAAGCCGAGGCAGGCCTTGAAAACATGAGACATATACCCTTCCATGACGGTGATGATGTCGTTTTCATCGATAAAGGACATTTCCACATCGACCTGGGTAAATTCAGGCTGGCGGTCCGACCGCAGGTCTTCATCACGGAAGCATTTGACGATTTGGTAATAACGGTCAAAGCCCGATACCATCAACAGTTGCTTGAATATCTGGGGAGATTGCGGCAGCGCATAGAACATGCCCTGATTGACACGGCTGGGAACAAGATAATCCCGCGCCCCTTCGGGCGTGCTTTTGGTCAGAAAAGGCGTTTCCACTTCAATGAACCCCTGGCCATGAAAATATTCCCGCGTGGCCGTCGCGGTTTGACTGCGCAGGATGATTTTTTTCTGAAGCTCCGGACGCCTCAGGTCCAGATAACGGTATTTCAAACGGACATTTTCGGAAATCTCTTCCCCCGCATCCAGAACAAAGGGAGGCGTTTTTGACTCATTGAGGATTTCCAGTTCGTCGATCATCACTTCGATCCCGCCTGTTAATAAATCCGGATTTTCCATACCCTCCGGGCGCTTCCGTACCTTGCCCTGGACGGCCAGGACATATTCGCTTCTGATTTTATGCGCCTCCTGATGGACGGCCGGGTTTAATTCCGGGTTGAAAACGATCTGAACCAGGCCTTCCCGGTCTCTTAAATCAACAAAAATGACGCCGCCATGGTCTCTGCGCCGCTGCACCCATCCCATCAAAATAACGGTCTTTCCGGCATCTTCCGCCCTAATCGCGCCACAGTAATGGGTTCTTTTCTTTACCGTAATGAATTCAGACACTTGATGCTTTACCTCGCTTTAATATAGTCTATGATTGTCTCTTCGATCCCATCCAACTGGATCGGTTCTTGCGCCCCCGTCCCCATGTCTCTTAACTCCAGTTTGCCCGTCGACAGCTCCCGGTCGCCCAAGATCAGTGCATACCGGCAATGCAGCTTGTCGGCCCGTTTCATCTGGCTTTTCAGGCTCTTTCCCAGATAATCCATTTCCGTGAGAATCCCTTTCATCCGGAGCCGGTTACATAAGGGGAAGGCATATTTCTGAGCTTCCGGACCCAGGGCGGCAATGAACAATTGCGGATCATGACGGAATGATGCAGGGTCCGCCGGTAGCATGGCGATCAGACGCTCAAATCCGACCGCGAATCCAATGCCGGGGATATCCGGTCCGCCGAGTTCCTTGATGAGCCCGTCGTAACGTCCGCCGCCCACGATGGCGTTCTGCGCCCCCAGAAATTCCGTCGTTACTTCGAAGGCCGTCTTGGTGTAGTAATCCAGCCCGCGCACCATTCGCGTATTGATCCTGAAGGGGAGATTGAATGTATTCAAAGCGGACTGGACCTGCTCGAAATGATCATGACAGTCTTTACAAATATATTGGAGGAGTTGGGGCGCCTCCCGGATAATCTCTGCGCAGCCCTCGTTTTTACAGTCAAAGACACGCAGGGGGTTGGTATGGATGCGCCGCTGGCAGTCGCCGCAAAGCCGCTCTTCTTTTCCCCTCAGAAAATTCATAATGGCTTCTCTGAAGGCGGGACGGCAGGAAAGGCAGCCCAGCGTGTTCATCTCCAAAGACGGTTCCGATAATCCGACGGATTTCAGGAAATGAACCAGCATCAGCATGACTTCCGCGTCTGTCCTCGGATCTTCGAGTCCCAGCAGTTCTACGTCAATCTGATGAAACTGCCGGAACCGGCCTTTTTGCGGGCGCTCCCGCCGGAACATGGGACCGATCGTATAAAGCTTGGCCACGGGATCAGCGGCATGGAGGCTGTGCTCCAAATAGGCGCGGATGACCGACGCCGTCGCTTCCGGCCTGAGCGTCAGGTACTCTTCGCCCCGGTCCAGAAAAGTGTACATTTCTTTCTCAACAATATCGGTGGATTCGCCGATTCCCCGTGTAAAGAGGTCAGTTTTCTCAAGGATCGGGATTCTGATTTCCCGGAAGCCGAAGGCGGTAAAAACCTCGTGGGCCTTGCTTTCAACAAACTGCCACTTGCCCGTTTCTTCCGGGAGAATATCCTTAAAACCCCTGACAGCGGTAATGGGCTGCATCATATAACCTGAACACCTTTAAAGTAAAATGGTCATTGCGGCAGCAAAGACGATGTAAGACTTTTGAAAAATAGTTCGCCGCCGTTCAAAAATCTTTTTCGCTTCAGATCTGTTCATATCGTATTATGATTAAAAAACAAGCTTTTAACTTCAGCACTGGAAAGGCGAAAAACATTTGATTTGCTGCTTGCGAACCATTTTTCACCGCTTCTGCAAAACCCTCAGCTTCAACGGCGTGCTGGATAGCACATAAGACCCTGAATGGCAACAAAATATTGGTATTCATAAATATGACGGCGACCTAAAAGTTCCGCAGGCAAGGCGCGCAACTCCTGAGGAACGAAGTCGTTAAAAAATCGTCTGCCATGACGCATCACCCCCCATCGGTCGACGCCGGTCTGATGAAGGCCCGGGATCTCCGTTCCCTGAACGTGTGGAAAAGCAGATTCCGGCCGTCTGTTGTGACGGTTACCGCCCCATCCCGGTCCGTTCTCAGAACCCGGATTTTCCGCGCCTGATATCTGTCCAGAACGTCGGGATGGGGAAATCGGAAGACGTTGTCCTTACCGCAACTGATGACTGCGACACGGGGACGGATGCTGTCGAGGAATGGCGACGTGCTGGACGTCAAGCCGCCGTGATGCGGTACAAACAGAACGTCGCCGCTGAGGTTGGCGCCTTGACGGGTGAGACGC
Organism: Deltaproteobacteria bacterium; assembly: GCA_026388595.1. Lineage (GTDB taxonomy): Bacteria > Desulfobacterota > Syntrophia > Syntrophales > Fen-1087 > JAPLJM01. The sequence continues at coordinate 5,090 of JAPLJM010000118.1, read as the reverse complement.
GCTTCCGTGGGTTCCGAAATATCAGCGGGCAGGATGGCACTGACGGCGCCGTGGGTCAATTTCATGACAATAGAGTTATTATTGGTAGCATCGAACTTTTCAAAGGTATCGCTACCGTTGATGGGCGCAAAGGGGTTCAGAATCTGAACCTTTACACCGTCGATTTCAACGGGCGGCGTCGCCCCGGAAACCAGGCGGGACGGAATCTTTTTCTCGGTGATCACTCTTTTGAAGATCTGAAAGCTTTCCGAATCAGACACCTGGCCGTTGGACCAGACTTCCCCGACATTAAAATTTTCCACGACAAACTTTAATCCGTTGAGATGATCAGGGTGGACATGCGTCAGGACGACGATATCGATCTTCCCGATCTTTTCTTGCCATAAAAAAGGCGCCACCACGTATTTGCCGATGTCAAAATCATCGTTAAAAAATCCGCCGCCGTCAACGAGCATTTTTTTCCCACCGGGAAACCGGACAAGGGTGGCGTTTCCCTGGCCCACATCGATTGCCGTAATCCGCAGATCCCGACACTGCACGTCTTTGAAATAGCCGTAGAGCGCATAAGTGAAAACGAAAAACAGGAGTCCGGCCAGGCCCCCCGAGAGCATCCGGCGCTGCCGGGACCGGGTTTCCCTGTTGGACGGGGGATCATGCCCTGTCTCCGTCCAGTTGTCCATCAGTCCGAAGAGAAAAAAAAGCAGCAGATAATAGACGGTGATCTCAAGTATATTTGGTGTGACGAGATAATAGGCGGCCCAGGAAATGGACGCAAAATAATCGACCATGAACACCGAAATGTCCACCAGGAGGGCGGCAAGTTTGATCAGCCAGATCGTCAGGGTCGCTGAAAGGGGTGCCGTCAGAATAATGGCCATGCAAACGGGCAGGGCAATAATCCCCATGATCGGAACAACGGCAAGATTTGCCAGCAGAGAAATCAAGGACATCCGGTTGAAATACAGGACGATAAGCGGCAGCGTGCCGAGCGTGGCGCCGATGGAAACAATCATGAAAAGCGTGATGTCGTATAGACGCCGAAAGACAAATAGCTGTATCTTTGGCCGGCCCTCCCCGGGCGGTTTGGGAATCAGTGCGGTCAGTTTCGGCGTGATAAAGAGGATCGCGGCCACAGCGGAAAAAGAAAGCTGAAAAGAAATATCAAAGAGGGAAGGGGGAGAGACGACGAGGATGAGCAGGGCGGCCAGGGCCAGCGTGTTGTAAAGATCACGGTCCTTGCCCAGAATAATGGCGACGAGAAAGGCCAGCGCCATGATGGTGGCACGGACAACCGAGATGCCCATCCCGGCAATAAAGGTGAAAATGGCAATGGGGATAAAGGAAAGCGCCATAGAAACCTTGGTGATGTTGAATCTTAACAGCAGGTACTCCGAAGCCTTCATGATCATGCGGACCATCAGGATCGAGAAAAAAGCGATGATTCCGATATTGAATCCGGAAATGGCGATGATATGGGACGTGCCTGTCCGGTTGAATTGATCCATGACCGCTTTCGGAATCTCTTTCTGATCCCCGAGAATCATCGCCTGGATGATCTCGCCGGTGGGCGAGCCGGCATGGGCCCGGATGATGGTTTTTAATTGACGCCGGAAGGCTTCAAGCTGCATCCGCAGGGGGTGCCCCTGTTCTTCCCGAAGGACGACGATATTGGCCGGATTGCTGATGAAGCCATGAACCAGAATTCCCTTGAAACGAAGAAACTTTTCGTAATCGAAGCCGCCGGGGTTATGGAAATTGTGCGGAACCCTCAGCTTTGTTCTAAACCGGATAACCTGGCCGTACTTAAATGAATCGTCGGTAACGCAATTCAGTAGAACAAGGCCGTTAACGGGAATAACGGCGCCATCCTTCTGGAGATGCTGTGAGGAAACGGTCAGCGTGATCATTTCCGGGGATACCTGTGGGGGAGCCGATATCAGGCCTTCCACGGTTAATATGTCCGGTCCCGCATAGTGTATGATATGCGTTGGACCGGGTTTCTGATAGAGATAGAGGTTGATATTCAGGATGGAGAGCAGAGCGATGACGATCATGACAGCCGGAAGGATCAGATATTTGAGATCCATCCATAGGCTTGTGAGGATCATCATCAGGCCCAACAGCAGGCCTGTCAACAACCAATAATGAGATATTTCAAATAGATACCCGCAGGAAATCCCTGCCATGGCTGCAAACAAAAGGGGCAGTAAGGGTCTTTGCATGATGTATTGACTTAATTTGTTGATATATCTTTGTAAAATATTATATACCACAGCAGCGGTAAAGATCGCCTCATAAAAATAACAGGGGATCGGCGCAGGACCGCAGGATTTTATATGGTTCAGAATGAAAAAGCGGATATACGAATCCGCTACTTGATGTTAGCCAGGGTTGCGATTGTAACATTTCTGCTGGGAATTGCCACATTTGTGGAAATCAAAGGCGAAGAGTTTCTACCGGAAATATCACTCACTTCCTTCTACATCATTGTCATTGCTTCTTATATCCTTTCGATCGCATATTATTTTTTCCTACATCTCTCGCCAAATCTAAAAGTCAGTCTCTATACCCAGGCCCTCTGCGATGTGCTCATGGTAACAGGGCTCGTTTATGCCACGGGTGGAATCCGCAGTATTTACGTTGTTTTCTATAGCATCATTATCATTTATTCCGTAATCTTCCTGGGCCGTCGGGGTGGATTGATTATCGCTTCCGCATGCAGTATTTTTTACGGGGGGCTGCTGGATCTGGAGTATTATAAAATCCTGATTCCCCTTTATGCAGCGATACAGGATGCTTCTTTCAGCGCAGGCTATGTTTTTTCGAGAATCATCATCTACATCTTTTCGTTTTATCTGATTGCCATCCTCGCCAGTTTTGTCGTGGAGCAGGAAAGAAAGACGAGAAGCTTGCTGGAGGAAAAGGCCACCGCGTTCGACCAGCTCGATATTCTGCATCGCAGCATTATCGAATCCGTCGACACGGGTATTCTGACCATCAATCTCCAGGGTCAGATCAAATCCTTCAACCAGGCGGCCGAAGAAATAACCGGATATTCTTTCACGGACGTTGAGGACCGGAATATTGTCGATATCTTTCCGGAATATGTTGAGCTGTATGAAAAACTGAACCAGATGCCGGACGCGGCTGCCCGGAAAAACAGGGTCGAAATGACCTTACAGAGCAAATCCAACAAATCCCTCATCCTGGGTTGTTTTATTTCATCCTTGAGGAACAGCCAGCGAAAAAGGATTGGCGATATTCTGGTATTTCAGGATTTAACCGAAATTAAAAAAATGGAACGCCATCTCGAAACGAACAGGCGGCTTGCCTTTATCGGTGAGATGGCCGCCGGCCTGGCCCACGAAATGAGAAATCCACTGGCATCCATCAGCGGTTCCATTCAGATTCTCCGCAAGGGACTCCACCTGAGCGTATCTGATGAGCGTCTGATGCAGATCATTCTGAGAGGCAAAGATCAGTTGGAAAGCTTCATGAAAGATTTTTTGCTCTTGTCCAGACCGATGCCCGGCATTCATGAGGCCTTTATAATCGACGAGATCATCGAAGACGTCCTCGATACCATAAAGTATGTTCCGGATTGGCAGGATGAGATTGAGGTGGTGAGGTCTTCGAAGGATCACCTGGAAATCTTCGCCAGCAGGACGGAGATCAGGCAGTTGATCTGGAACCTGGTGATGAATGCGGTCCAGGCCATGCCCGATGGCGGCCGGGTGACCATTACCACTGGCACGGCCATGCTGGAGGAATTGGTCCCAGCCCTGGAAATCGGGATCAGTGACAATGGACCGGGGATCACAGGAAATGATCTCGGTAGGATATTTGAACCTTTTTTTACAACCAAAGAAAAAGGAACGGGGCTCGGTCTGGCGATTGTCAACCGGATTGTCGAGGGTTATCTGGGAAAAATAATGGTCCACAGTGTGCCGGACCGCGGTACGACATTTACGGTCAGGTTGCCCCGCAATATTTAAAGTGAGGTGAAAATGGCAAGCATTCTTGTCCTTGATGACGATAAGGGAATAAGGGAGTTTCTTGAGATCATGCTCAGTCGTGAAGGCTATAAGGTAACCTGCGCGGCAGAAGCGGAAAAGGCCCTGAACCTTTGCAGAAAGCAGAAATTCGATCTGATCCTGACGGATCTTAAAATGCCCAAAGTCGACGGCATCGAGTTTCTAAAACGCAGTCGTGAAATCTGCCCCGAAACCACAGTGATCCTGATGACAGCCTATGCATCGGGAGAAACCGCCGTCTCCGCCATGAAAGAGGGCGCCTATGACTATATTGAAAAGGATTTTGATATCGATGACCTGAAAGCCCTGATTCAAGGAGCATTAAACAAGAAAGGCGTCATGCGGGACGATGCACAGTTTATCAAAGAAGTCGAGGATGCCGTTCGCTTTGGTCGGATGATCGGAAACAGCAAAGAAATCCTGAAGGTCTATGCATTGATCAACAAAGTGGCCGCCACGTCGGCCAACATATTGATTCTGGGCGAAAGCGGCACCGGTAAAGAGCTTGTGGCCCGAGCGATCCACGAAACCAGCCCCAGAGGAAATCTGCCGTTTATTGCCATCAACTGCGGTGGAATCCCGGAAACACTGCTGGAGTCAGAGTTTTTTGGCTATATGAAGGGTTCCTTCACCGGCGCTCATATCGATAAGCCCGGCCTCTTTGAGATGGCTCATGGTGGAACAATATTTCTTGATGAAATCGGTGAGTTGCCACCATTTATTCAAGTAAAGCTTTTAAGAATCGTTCAGGAAAAGACATTTCGGCGGATCGGCGGGTCGGAAGATATTAAGGTGGATGTGCGCATCATTTCCGCTACAAACCAGAATTTGGCGGAACGGGTGGGCGAAGGGGTATTCCGTGAGGATCTCTATTATCGCCTGAATGTCATCCCTATCCACCTTCCGCCGCTACGTGAGCGGAAGGATGATATTCCGGTTCTGACGAAGCATTTCATTGAAAAATATTCCAGAGAATTCAACAAGGAAATAAGGAATATCTCCCTTTATGCCCTGGAGCTGCTGATGGAATATCAGTTTCCGGGTAATATCCGTGAA
>JAPLJM010000270.1 GCA_026388595.1 Deltaproteobacteria bacterium | reverse complement strand
GATTTCCGGCAGGTGATGATTTTTGTCGGCGAGCTCCTGGCAGCTTTGATGCATGCAATGATGCACCCCTTCGCCGTCCGCTGGGACGCCGTATTGTCTTATATGAAAAAGGTCGGCGTGGACGGTTTCCCCATTGTTACGTTGATCAGTCTTTTGATCGGGGTCATTATGGCCTTCATGTCTTCGCTGCAGTTGAAGCAATTCGGGGCGACCACCTATGTCGCCCCGCTTGTGGCCTTTGCCATGGTGAGGGAACTGGGCCCCATGATGACCGCCATCCTGGTCGCCGGACGGTCGGGATCGGCATTTTCCGCGGAAATCGGTTCCATGGTGATTAACGAGGAGGTTGACGCCCTGACAACCATGGGTTTCGATCCCATCAGCTTTCTGGTCATTCCCAAGGTGCTTGCTTCCATGCTGGTTGTTCCCCTGCTTACGGTCTATTCCGCTTTTTTCGGCATTGTGGGCGGCTTGCTGGTCGGCGTTTTGGGCCTGGATCTAACGGCTTACAGCTACATCCAGCAAAGCATGAACAGTTTTTATGTATTTGATTGCGTTTCCAGCCTGATCAAAGCGATGGTCTTTGCCATCCTCATCTCCGGGATTTCCTGTCAACGGGGGTGTCAGGTCAGGGGCGGCGCCGAGGCCGTCGGAGAAGCCACCACCTCGGCGGTTGTTTCAGCCATCTTTTTGATTATCCTCGCGAATTCTGCATTCGCGATCATTCTTTATTATATTCACTGATCATTGATGCGAGGGTGCGATTGTGTGTGAATCGATTAGGAAGCCGGTCATTACTGTGGAAAACCTCACCATGGGGTTCGGCGATGATATTATTTTACAGGATGTCGGCTTTGAAGTATTCAAGGGTGAAATATTTGTAATTGTCGGCGGCAGCGGTTGCGGAAAATCAACGCTTCTGAAGAATATGATCGGTCTGTACAGGCCTTCTGCAGGCAGGGTGTTGGTTGAAGGCATGGATATCAATACCGATGACGGGAAGGCCTTGAAGCAGGTCCGGCAAAAAATTGGCGTGCTCTTTCAGTCCGGGGCACTGATCGGGTCCATGAGCCTGGCCGAAAATGTCGCTCTGCCGCTGAGCGAACGGCGGCAGATCTCGCCCGCCTTGATGGAACTGATCGTTAAAATGAAACTGGGCATGGTTAACCTGGCCGGATATGAAAATCACTTGCCTGCGGCGCTGTCGGGCGGTATGAAAAAAAGGGCCGGCCTGGCTCGCGCCATGGTCATGGATCCAACAATTCTTTTTTTTGATGAACCGTCCTCCGGGCTGGACCCCATTACGGCGGCAGAGCTCGATGTCACCATTAAAGGCATCAATGAAGGCATGGGGACGACCATGGTCATCGTGTCCCACGATCTGGCATCCACAATGAATATTGCACACCGCGTCATTATGCTCGACAAGAGCCATAAAGGAATCATTGCGGAAGGCATTCCGTCGGAGCTGAAGGAAAATTCAGATGATCCGCGGGTGATCCACTTCTTTAACCGGTCGATCGAGGCGGTAAAAGCGCAGGGGGCAACACATGGCACGTAAGACATCCAAGTTTATGATCGGCATTTTTGTAACGGCAGGCCTGATTCTGGCAGTTGTTACCATTGTCTGGCTGGGCGCCTCAAAATACTTTCAGAAAGGGACGCTGTTCGTGACCTATTTCGATGAGTCGGTTCAGGGACTTTCGGTGGATTCCAATGTTAAATACCGCGGTGTCAATGCGGGAACGGTCAGATCCATCCAGATTGCCCCGGATCAAAGATTGGTTGAAGTGATGATGAAAATCTTCATGGAAGGCGGCGATGAAAAGAACCTTACCGCCAAGTTGAAGTCGGCGGGTCTGACCGGCATCGTTTATATTGAATTGGACCGGGTGGATGAAGAAGCGATTTCTCTGTCACCGAAAATCGACTTTCGCACGCAATATCCGGTCATCCCCTCGCGGCCCTCGGATTCGAAGTATATCCTTTCCATGGTGGATAACATTATCTCGGAACTGAATAAAATGGACATCAAGGGCATCTTCCAGGAAGTCAGGGGCATCGTCACCGGGATCGACCGCTATGTCAACGGTCCAAAAATAAAGAATATTGTCGACAATCTGGAATCCACGACGGCCCGTCTGGATCATGCCGTTCAGCAGATAGACAAAGTGATCGCAGAGGGAAAGCTGGGGGACGTGCTGAAAGAGACCAAGGGAACCATTGCGGATA
>JAPLJM010000349.1 GCA_026388595.1 Deltaproteobacteria bacterium | reverse complement strand
CCAGCATCAGCAATCTGACGGATCTGATCTTTTCCAAAAGCGTTTCATCCATCCATAAATTCATAAAGCATCCTTTTCCTGCATGAAGCGAGCGGTTTGACGAACTATTTATACTTGACATTTTTCACAAGGGCATCCATTTCAATCAGCATCTGGAGCATCTGATCGAGGCTTTCCAGAGATAGGGAATTGGGGCCGTCACAGAGGGCTGAATCCGGATCAGGATGGACCTCCATAAACAGGCCGTCGATCCCGACGGCGACAGCCGCTCTGGCCAGATAAGCCACCATCTCCCGTTGTCCTCCGGTCGCTGATCCCAGACCGCCGGGAAGTTGCACACTGTGGGTTGCGTCAAAGATAACCGGATAGCCCATCGCCCGCATGATGGGAATGGATCGGTAATCCGTCACCAGATTGTTGTAACCGAAGCTCGTTCCTCTCTCCGTCATCATGATGTTCTCGTTTTCTGCGGCCCGGATCTTCTGAATGATATGCTGAACATCCCCGGGTGCGAGAAACTGTCCTTTTTTAATGTTGATGATTCGCGCAAAACGCGCCACTTCCATCACAAAGTCGGTCTGCCGGCATAGAAAAGCAGGAACCTGTAAAACATCTGCCACTTGAGAAACAGGCTCGATGTCTTCAAAACGATGGACATCCGTTAGAATTGGAATGGATAAGTTTTTTCTAATCTTGTCCAGAATCCGCAATCCCTCATGCAGACCCGGGCCGCGATAGCTTTGGAGAGATGTGCGATTCGCCTTGTCATAAGAGGCCTTGAAAATCAGGGGAACCTGCAGCCGGTCCGTCAATTCTTTTAAGTAAACGGCAATTTCCTCTGTTTTCTGTTCATTCTCAATCACACAGGGACCGGCGATCAGGACAAAGGGAGCCCCCCCACCGATGGTCATTCGACCCAATTGAATTTGCTTCATTTCACCCCCTTCTTCATTCCTGATTCTGCTGCTGCAGCATTTTGATTTTTATTTCCCGGTACTTCATCGCCGCCTTTTTTGCATCAGGATTTAATTCATAAGCTGTTTTATAGGCGCCGAGGGCCTCCGCAAGCATCCCTTTTTTCTCGTAAGCCATGCCCAAATTGACATAGACGGCATCATCCTCGGCATCCTGTCGCAAGGATAACTTATAGGACTCGATTGCTTTATCCGTATCTCCCTTCAGGCTGTAGGCATAGCCAAGATTCGCAGAAACCGATGCCTTCTTCGGATTCAGCGAAAGCAGCCGCCGGTAGGCCGATATGGCCTTATCATAGAGCTTTTCCCGCAGGTAATATTCAGAAAGGGTATTGAGAACATCCTGACTCGGATGCTGGGCTGCATATCGCTCATAAAGCCCCATGGCTTCCTGGTTTTTACCCAATTTGTTATAGGTGTAAGCCAGATTATGAACAACCTGCGGATCACGATTTCCCGCTTTGATTGCCTTTTCATAGCTTGCCGCGGCTGCGGCATATTTTTTCAACTCCCCGTGGGCAAACCCCATATTAGCGTATATGTTAGATTTGTTTTTTGATTTTTGGGCTATCCGTTCGTAGAGTTTGACGGCCTGGGCATATTGTTTTGTTTTATATTCAAAGTTGGCTACTCTTTCGGCAACTTCAGGATCGTCGGGTTTCAAAAGAAGGACCTTGCGATAGGTCTGCGCCGCCTCGGAATCGCGTTTTCCCTTTTCGTAGGCTGCGGCCAGATTATAGTAAACAGCCGGGTCTTTCAAACCCAGGGCAATCGCCTTTTTGTAATTTTCGATTTCC
>JAPLJM010000035.1 GCA_026388595.1 Deltaproteobacteria bacterium | reverse complement strand
AGGAGCGGAAGGACATTTTGGAGCGGCTTGATATTTTGAGGGTTTGTTTCAGGGATGCCCTCGTATTCAAGGAGACGGGCATGACCCATTATTTGTTTAATCAGGATCGCGCCCCGGAGATTGCGTCTTTTGCCGGCGTCCGTTCCGCCGCGGATCTGCTGAAAAACATAGGGGCCGTGGATCGGGCTTGCCGCGCCATAGACCAAAATGCCAATAAATCGTTGACTTTAGAAGCGATGATGTTTAAACTTGCTTCAAAATCTGAATGTCCGGGAGAATGATCCTTTGAAAAATATTGTGGGTGTAAAATTTCGCAAAGAGGGGAAAACGTACAGCTTTGATGCCGGCGACCTGCCGCTGTTGAAGCATGACCGGGTGGTCGTGGATACGGAGATCGGCGTTGTTCTCGGCATGGTGACCACCGAGGTGAAGCCGGTGCCGGTCATTAAGCTTCCGGAGGATCTGAAAAAAGTCATGCGGAAGGCCACTGCAGAAGATCTCAAAGTCAGGGCGGAGCATGAATTGATGGAGCGGCAAGCCCGTGAATATTGCGTGGGCAGGATTCGCGAGCGCCATCTGCTCATGAAGCTGATCGATGTGGAGTGCCTTTTCGACAAAAGCAAGGTCATTTTCTACTTTACTGCGGAAAATCGTCAAAATGGCCAAGGAGCAAAGCATGTCGCTTAATCCGGAGAAGATCTCCGGTCTCTGCGGGCGCCTCATGTGTTGCCTGGCCTTTGAATATGACGGCTATGTGGACATGAAAAAGAATATGCCCAAGTGCGGCAAGGTTATCCAATGTGGAGAAGGGAAGGGCAAAGTGATCCGGCAGCATGTTCTGCAGGGCGAAATTGCCGTGGAACTGGAAAGCGGAAAAGAAATCACCGTTCATGTCGATGAATTGTAATAAACCAGCTTTTTGATTTTCTAGAAAGGATCTCTCCCATGGAGAAAGCCTATTTCATTACCACCCCGATTTATTATGTCAATGCCTCTCCCCACATCGGCCATGCCTATACGACCATCGTGGCCGACGTACTGGCCCGGTATTACCGCCTGGCCGGCTATCAGACCTTTTTTGTGACCGGCACGGATGAACACGGGGACAAGATTGCCGAAGCGGCGCAGAAGGCCGGTATTTCTCCCAAGGCCTATGCGGATCAGATCAGCGCCCAGTTCCGCGCTCTCTGGCCCGAACTGGCCGTAACCAATGATTATTTCATCCGGACCACCGATCCAAATCATGTGGAGAATGTACGTCGCATCCTGCAGAAGGTCCATGACACGGGGGATATCTATTTCGGCCACTATGAAGGCTACTACTGTGTCGGCTGCGAGCGTTTCTACATGGAAAAGGAACTGGTGGATGGCCTCTGCCCGGACCATCAGATCAAACCGGAATTCCGGAAGGAGAGCAACTATTTCTTCCGGATGAGCAAATATCAGGACTGGCTTCTCCGGTACATCCAGGACCACCCTGACTTCATCCGTCCGGAACGCTATAAAAACGAGGTCCTGGCCTTCCTGCGGGAACCGCTGGAGGATCTCTGCATCTCCCGCCCCAAGACGCGCCTGACCTGGGGCATTACCCTGCCTTTTGATGAAAACTATGTGACCTATGTCTGGTTTGACGCCCTCATCAACTACATCACCGCCCCGGGCTATCCGGATGGGGCAAACTTCAAAACCTTCTGGCCCGTGGCCCAGCACCTCATCGCCAAGGATATCCTGAAGCCGCACGGCATCTACTGGCCCACCATGCTCAAGGCCGCCGGGATCGAACCCTACCGGCACCTGAATGTCCACGGTTACTGGAACGTGGATCAGAGCAAGATGTCCAAGAGCCTGGGAAATGTCGTAAAACCTCTTGATCTGAAAGACAAATATGGCCTCGATCCCTTCCGCTATTTCCTGCTCAGGGATATGGTGTTCGGGCTTGACTCCAGTTTCAGTGAGGAAAGTTTTGTCCAGCGGATCAACGCCGAGTTGGCCAACGATCTGGGCAATCTGGTCAGCCGGAGCCTGACGATGGCCCTCAAGTACGGCGACGGGAATGCCCCGGCGCCGAGGGCGCCCGCCGATGAAGACAGAATTCTGATGGAAACGGCAAGCCGGGTCGTTACGGAGGTGGAAGCCTGTTTCGAAGATCTGGCCCTCCACAAGGCCCTGATGGCCATCTGGGAATTCATCAACGTCACGAATAAATATATCGTGGAACGGGAGCCCTGGACGCTGGCCAGGGATCCGGCGAACCAGGCCAGACTGGCGTCCATCCTCTATAATCTGCTGGAGTCCCTGCGGGTGATCGCCGTTCTGGTCACCCCCTTCATGCCGGGATCGGCGAAAAAGATCATGGATCAGATCGGGATTGCGGATATGACCGGGCAGAACTTCGACAGCATCCGAAGGTGGGGCGGCCTGCCTGCGGGCAGCACCCTGAAGCGGGAAGAATCGTTGTTTCCCCGGGTGGAATTTAAAAAAGAAGAGAAACTGGAAACGAAAAAATTGGAAATGTCTCCCATGAAACCCGAAATCAGTTATGAGGACTTTGAGAAGGTCGATCTCAGGGTTGCCAAAGTCCTGGCGGCCGAGGCCGTCCCGAAATCAAGCAAGCTCCTGAAGCTCAAGATCGACATCGGCGAGGAAAGAACGATCGTCGCCGGCATGGGCAAGGACTACAAGCCGGAAGAGATGATCGGCAAGAACATTGTTGTCGTCGTCAACCTGAAGCCCACGAAGCTCATGGGCGTTGAGTCCCACGGCATGCTGCTGGCGACCGATGCGGAGGCGGGCCTGACGCTCCTGTCCTTCGACCGCGACCCCAAAACCGGCGCCAAAATCCGGTAGATAAAATTTTCTCTCTTTACAGCGCTGCCGGTTTTTTCAGGGGCACGTCCAGGGGCTTGACGTATCTCTGGACAATATCGACGGTGTTGTTCACATTCAGTTTTTCGAAAAGGAAGGTGAACTGGTTTTCCAGTTCCCGACCGAGGGCCGCCAAGGTTTCCGGCGGCAGGCGCCAGAATTCCTTTTTGAAGGGGCCGAAGCCCTTTTTGCGGGTTTTATAGAGGAACTGCTCGTCCGTGTCTGTTTCTTTGCGTTCCGCTGCCATATGGGTCTTCAGATAATCATAGATCTGAACCCGGAGTGCTTCCGGCAGGTTCGGGCTGTCATAGATGATGTTCTGGAAGCCCGTGGCCAGGTGGATCTCGGCGGTGCCGATGGCCGGGAACCGGTCGAAGGCTTCATTCGGCAGGGTGGACGCCCCGTGCTGGACGGCGCCGGACAGGCCGTAGTGGGTCCGCGCCGCTTCGGAGAGCATCTCCAGGGTCTCGAAATCCAGTTTGACCTTGGCCACCGTCCCGTCTGCCAGCGGCACGCCGCCGTGGGTGGTTCCCGTCTGGACGCTCATCTTGCTGATCCCTGCAAGGTTTTCACCGCTTTTCCTCAGCTCCTCCCGATAGCCTTCCATGAAGGCGCGCAGTTCTTCCACGGTGCTGTTTTTTCCGCCGACCTCGCCGATTTCACC
>JAPLJM010000090.1 GCA_026388595.1 Deltaproteobacteria bacterium | reverse complement strand
TGAACCTTGTCTGGACGGGGATGTTACGCTCTTTTGCCAGGTGCCGGCGATGGCAGAAGGAAAGGCCCTGTACGGCCTGCTCGATGGTGTCGAAGCAGGCGACCCCCGGTATCGCCTCGAAACGGTCCACGAAGGCATCCGTGTCGATATAGGGCCACAGGGCCATGGGTTTGCCGTTGCCCACCCGGCTGCGCACCTGGGCCACCACGTCCTCCATGTTCAGGTTCGCGTGCAGGGGGGAGTTGGATACCGGCAGGATGACCACCACGCCGTCCACCTCGGGGGACCGCAGAAGTTCCTCCAGTGCAAGGCCGAAGACCCCCGGATAGTTCCCGCCGATCATCCCCACGGGCCAGATGTCGATAGGATTGCCGATGTGAATCCAGTCGGGGATTCCTTTTTGCAGCGCCTCCGCCAGGCCCTCCGGAAGGCGTGACAGGGTGAGTCCGAAATCCTCGCAGGCATCGGCCACCATAATGCCACCGGCCCCGGTGATGGTGAGGACGCCCAGTCGGGGACCTTTCATCTCCCCCATCAGAAGGAGTGCCCGGATGGCGTCCTTGAGCTCCGTGCCGCTTTTGACCCTCAGGACACCCGCCCGCTGGAAGACCGCATCGAAAACGTGATCCTCCCCCACGAGGGAACCCGTATGAGACAGGGCCGCCTTGGCCCCGGCCTGACTGCGGCCCGATTTGAAGACAAGGACCGGTTTGGAGAGGTTTGCCCGGGAGGCCGCCTCCAGGAATGCACGGCCCCGGGTAATTCCCTCGGCGTATATGGCGATGATCTTCGTCTCGGGGTCGGCGGCCAGATACTCCAGGGCATCCACCACGTCCAAATCGCATCCGTTGCCGATGTCGATCGCTTTGCCCCAGTTCCGATAGGCCATGTTCTGCGCGGCCACCTGGATGACGCCCGTCTGGGCGATCAGGGAGACGGGCGGGAAGTCCCGGGGAGGAGCCAGGTCGATGAAGGCCGACGTGAACCGCCGGAAATTGTTCACCACCCCCATGGTGTTGGGTCCCAGAATCCGGACGCCGTTCTCCCGGGCTGCCGCCAGAATCCTGGCCTGCATTTCCCGGCCGGCTGCATCCGCATCGGCAAACCCCTGGGTGATGATGAGAAGGTGCTTGACGCCCGCCCGGATGCACTGTTCCACCATCGGCAGAACACGGTCCCGGCCCACGGAGATGACGGCCAGATCAACGGTTTCCGGCACGTCCCCGATGGCGGGGTAAGCCTTCAGGCCGCAGATCTCCGCGGCATTCGGATTGATCGGGTAAATCCGCCCCTGGAAACCATAGCGGAGCATGGTCTCCGCATTGTTATAGGATCCCGGTCCGGACTGCCTCGGGACGCCGATCAGGGCAACGGATTCCGGCTCCAGGAATTTCTTCAACGCATGTCCCCCCTCATCTCTATGCATGTCTTTCCCGTCCATAGCGCCTCCTGACGATTCGTATGCTAACTATATGGTCAAAAAAATTATCGCAGATCCTTCAGAATTCGTTTCAAAAGAACCTGCTCCTCCATCCGCAGTCCGCCCATGACCTCCCGGTTTGCCTCGTCCCGTTCCCGGACGAGGTTGTCGATGAGCCCTCTGGCCTTTTCGGACAGGTGCAACTGGAGAAAGCGCCGGTCATCATCCGCCGGCCCCTTCGTGATCCACCCGCTTTCGGCCAGCCGGTCCAGCACACCCGACAGCGTGGCGTTGTCCAGGAGCAGCCGCTTTCCCAGTTCCTTTGACGGCATTCCTTCCGCCTCGCTGATGGCGAGTACGACAAGGCTCTGCACCGGCGTCAGACCGTATTCATGCAGGCGTTTCTTGAAGCAGGCGTAGGCCTTCTGATAGGCTTTGGCCAGTAGATAGAGGATGCAGTCGTGATAGGCACTCATGGGATGGGGCTCCTTTAGTTCGTATGCTAAATAATAAACCGGCCTCTGTCAAGAACAAAATAAAATC
>JAPLJM010000095.1 GCA_026388595.1 Deltaproteobacteria bacterium | reverse complement strand
CTTGCTGAGTTTGCCGCTGGGCGTATTGATGACCAGTTGGATTTCCTCATTCTTGATCCCGTCCACGATATTGGGTCGTCCTTCATGCATCTTCAGAATGGGTTCCGCCTCCACGTCATGAGCCTTAAGGAAGAGGTGCGTTCCATTGGTGGCCTTGATCTTGAAACCGAGATCCTTAAAGGCCCTGGCCACTTCCAGGACGCGTCCCTGATCATTCGGGTTCACGGTGATCAGGATCGTTCCCCCGTCGGGAAGGACCTGCTGAGCCGCTTCCTGTGCCTTGTAGAAAGCGAGACCGAAGGAATCGGCCAGACCGAGCACTTCGCCGGTAGAGCGCATTTCCGGTCCCAAGAGCGGGTCCACTTCCTGGAACATATTGAAGGGGAAGACCGCCTCCTTCACGCCGAAATGGGGAACGGCACGGGTCTTCAAATTGAGGTCGGCCAGCTTCTTGCCCAACATGATCTGTGTGGCCAGATTGGCCATGGAAATGTTGCAGACCTTGGAGACCAGCGGCACGGTCCGGGAGGCGCGGGGATTGGCCTCCAGGATGTAGACCACGTCGCCCGCGATGGCATACTGGATGTTCATCAGGCCGACAACGTTAAAAGCCACGGCGATCTTGCGGGTGTAGTCGCAGATGGTATCAATATGACGGGCGGAGATGCTGATGGGAGGAATCACGCAGGCGGAATCGCCGGAATGGATCCCGGCAAATTCAATGTGCTCCATCACTGCCGGGACGAAGGCATCGATACCGTCGGAAATGGCGTCCGCCTCGCATTCGATGGCGTTTTCCAGGAATTTGTCGATCAGAATGGGCCGCTCCGGCGTCACACCGACGGCCGCCGCCACATAGAGTTTGAGCATCTCTTCGTCGTGCACCACTTCCATTCCCCGTCCGCCCAGGACATAGGAGGGCCTTACCATCAGGGGATAGCCGATCCGTTTGGCAATCGTCAGCGCATCCCCCAGGGTGCTTGCCATCCCCGAGGCCGGCATGGGAATCCCGAGCTGCTCCATCAGTTTGCCGAAGCGGTCGCGGTCTTCTGCCATGTCAATGGTTTCCGGTGATGTACCGATAATTTTGACGCCCGCCGCCGCCAGTTGGCCAGCGATGTTGAGCGGCGTCTGCCCGCCAAACTGGCAGATCACCCCCTCGGGTTTTTCCTTTTCATAGATGCTCAGGACGTCTTCTACCGTGAGCGGTTCAAAGTAGAGCTTGTCCGAGGTGTCGTAATCGGTGGAGACGGTCTCGGGGTTGCAGTTGACCATGATCGATTCGATGCCCGCATCGCGCAGCGCAAAGGCCGCATGGACGCAGCAGTAGTCAAACTCGATGCCCTGGCCGATGCGGTTGGGACCGCCGCCCAGAACCATGATCTTCCGCCGGTCGCTGACGCTCACCTTGTCGGGGGCGTTATAGGTGGAGAAATAGTAGGCGGCGTTTTCCACGCCGCTCACGGGAACGGGCTCCCAGCTCTGCCCCATGCCGATGGTCAGACGCTGCTTGCGGATCTCCCCCTCGCGGACGTCCAGGATCATGGCGAGATACCGGTCGGAAAAGCCGTCCTGCTTGGCTTGACGCAGCATCGCATCGGGCAGACTTTTCCCCTTGAATTCGAGGATTTTCTCTTCCAGTTGCACCAGTTCTTTCATTTGCTCGATGAACCAGGGTTTGATATAGGTTCGTTTAAAAAGAGTCTCCACATCGGCGCCCTTACGGAGCGCCTCGTACATGATAAACTGCCGTTCGCTGGAGGGCTGGGCCAGAAGTTCCATCAGGTCTTCCAATGATTTTTCATGGAAATTCTTAACAAACCCCAGGCCATAACGGCCCTTTTCCAGGGAGCGGATGGATTTCAGAAAGGCCACCTTGTAGTTTTTGCCGATGCTCATTACCTCACCCACAGCCCTCATCTGGGTGCCCAGTTTGTCTTCCGCGCAGGGGAACTTCTCAAAATCCCAGCGGCAGAACTTCACAACCACGTATTCCCCCCAGGGGGTGTATTTGTCGAGCGTCCCCTCCCGCCAGTAGGGAATTTCATCAAGCGTCAAGCCACCGGCCAGCATGGAGGACACCAGGGCGATGGGGAAGCCCGTTGCCTTCGAAGCCAGCGCCGACGAACGGGAGGTGCGGGGATTGATCTCGATGACCACGACCCGTCCCGTCGCCGGGTTGTGGGCAAACTGGACGTTTGTGCCGCCAATCACCTCAATGGCCTCCACGATATCATAGGAATATTTCTGGAGACGCTGCTGAAGTTCCGGGCTGATGGTGAGCATGGGCGCCGTGCAGTAGGAGTCGCCGGTGTGCACACCCATGGCGTCCACATTTTCAATGAAGCAGACGGTGATCAGCTGGTTTTTGGCGTCCCGGACGACTTCCAACTCCAGTTCCTCCCAGCCCAGGACCGATTCCTCCACCAGGATCTGGCCTATGAAGCTGGCGGCAATGCCCCGGCTGGCGACAGCTCGCAGCTCCTCAAGATTGTAAACGAGTCCGCCGCCGGTGCCGCCCATGGTGTAGGCGGGACGGATAACGACCGGGTAGCCGAGTTTCGCAGCGATCTTCTCCGCCTCTTCCACGGTGAAGGCCGGTTCGCTGTCGGGCATGTCGATGCCCAGTTTGTTCATCGTCTCCTTGAAGGCGATCCGGTCCTCGCCGCGCTCGATGGCATCCACCTGGACGCCGATTACCTTGACATTATGCTTCTCCAGAACCCCCGCCTTCGCTAACTGCGAGGTCAGGTTGAGGCCCGTCTGGCCGCCCAGGTTGGGCAGGATGGCGTCGGGTTTTTCATTTTCGATGATTTCCGTCATCGTTTGCAGATTGAGCGGTTCCACATAGGTCACATCGGCCATCCCCGGATCCGTCATGATCGTGGCCGGGTTGGAATTCACCAGGACGATTTCATAACCCAGTTTTCTGAGGGCCTTGCAGGCCTGAGTGCCTGAATAGTCAAATTCACAGGCCTGACCGATGACGATGGGGCCGGAGCCGATAATCATTACTTTCTTGATATCGTTGCGCTTTGGCATATGTTTTTCCTTTCTTTGGGGGAATCCGGATTGACGACTCAACAGGCCCTTTTATTCACCTTCCCGGCAACGGCAGCAGGGTTGGGCAAAGGTACTTAAACTGATACGGTTTTGCTATTTGTTTAGAGACGAAATTGTTCCGTTTCGGCGAGCGACTATAGGGAAATTCTCCCCTCCTGTCAAGGTTTAAGGTAAAATCGCAGGGTGCATGGTGTTATAGTCGCCCATCGGTAGGGATATAGGATGACTGCCTCGCAATATCGAGGTGTTACACGATCATTGCGTCGCCGTCCGGTGATTGTTATTCAGGTTATCCTTGCTGAGCTTGTACTGGACGCTGTCCACCAGGGCATGCCAGCTTGCTTCAATGACATTTTCCGATACCCCGATGGTGCTCCACACCTCGTCTTCGTCCCTGGAATCGATCAGCACCTTCACCAGTGCGGCCGTTCCTTCACTGCCTTCCACAATCCGCACTTTGAAATCCACCAGATGCATGGCGCCGATCTGCGGGTAGAACTTGGTCAGCGCTTTCCTGAGCGCATTATCGAGAGCATTGATGGGGCCGTTGCCCTCGGCGGCGGTCACCTCCTGTTCATCACCCACGGAGATTTTAATGGAGGCCTGGGCCAGCGGCGCTTCATTCCCCCTTTTGGAAATGAGCACATGATAGCTTTCCAGATTGAAAGGTTCGATGAATGCGCCGGTCTGCTTTTTGATCAGCAGTGACAGCGACCCTTCGGCTGCATCAAACTGGTAGCCGCGATCCTCCATTTTCTTGATTTCCCGGACGATCCTTTTGCTGGTTGCCTTATCCAACCCCAGGTCCACACCGAGCTGCCGGGCTTTGTATTCAATGTTGCTCTTGCCGGCAAGATCCGAAACCAGAACGCGCTGCTGATTGCCCACCAGTTCCGGCTTGATATGTTCGTAGGCCGCCGGATTCTTCAGAACGGCGCTGACATGAATCCCGCCTTTATGGGCAAAGGCGCTCCTTCCGACAAAGGGTCTCGCATTGAGTGGCGGCACATTGGCAATATCGCTGACATAGTTGGACAGATTGGCGAGATGCCGGAGGGCCTCGTCGGAGAGACAGCGCTTCTTCATTTTCAACTGGAGATTCGCCATGATTGTGATCAGGTCGGCGTTTCCGCATCGTTCTCCGAAACCGTTGATGGTGCCCTGAACCATCTTGACGCCTTCATGTACAGCAGCCAGGGAATTGGCCACGGCGACGCCGCCGTCGTTGTGGGCATGGATACCCATCAGCGGCAGGGGGACGAAACCGGACACCTCCCGGATGATGGCGCCAAGCTCATGGGGAAGGGTCCCGCCATTGGTGTCGCACAGGACAATCAGATCCGCCCCGGCTGTCATGGCCGCCTCCACGGTTTTTCTTGCATAAAGGGGATTCTTTTTATAGCCGTCAAAGAAATGCTCCGCATCATAGACGACCTCTTTGCCCTGCGACTTCAGGTAGGCCACAGAATCATGGATCATCGCGAGATTTTCCTCCAGCGATACCTCCAGAATGTGTGTCACATGGAGGTCCCAGGTCTTCCCGAAGATGGTCACCACCGGCGTCCCGGTATCGAGGAGAGCCCGAAGGTTCGGACAGTCCTCCGGAAGGGTGTACGGCTTTCTGGTACTGCCGAAGGCGGCGAGGCGGGCCTGCTTGAAAGGCGCCGCCTTCGCCAGTTCAAAGAAACGGACATCCTTGGGGTTGGAGCCGGGCCAACCGCCTTCAATATAATGAATTCCCAGTTCATCGAGGCGCGAGGCAATCCGCAGTTTTTCCTCAGCAGAAAAATTGATTTGCTCACCCTGAGTTCCATCCCTTAAAGTTGTGTCATAAATCAGGACATCCCACGTTTTTTTCATTGCCATTCCCTCTCTTTAAAAAAAAACCGTTATCAGGTCCCTGATAACGGTTTTTTGATTTGTATTATTTTATAACACTATCCCATCATCAGGCCGCTTCTGTGTTCAGGCCTAATTATGATCCCGGCAATAATGATGGTCGCTGTGTCTCTTTTCATCTGAATGGTTTTACACTTCCCACCGCTTTTTTTCTTGAATAAAACGTCTTCGCAGATTTGTCAATATAAAAAGCGGGTTGCTATGGTTTTTTATAGAGCTGGTTTTTGGTAATATAGTGGCGGACGCTGTCGGGAACAAGATAGGTGATGGACTTCCCCTCTCCGGCCCGCTGCCGGATGTTACTGGCCGAGATGTCCAGGAAGGTGACATCCCGGAAATAGATGATGTGGCCCGTGGGTCCCTTGAAGCCCTTCAAATCGTCGTCATAGACAAACCGGGCGGCAAAATCGGCTGGGACGATCCCTGTCAGGCCCTGGTTTTCATAGCCGGGGCGCGTCATCACGACGAAGTTGCACAACAGCAAGAGTTTTTCCCATTCCTTCCAGGTTTGAATGGCGTGAAAGGCATCCTGCCCCACGATAAAGTACAATTCCAGTTGCTTCAGGTATTTTTCCAGAAAGTACTCGATCGTACGGACGGAAAAGGATTTGCCTTCCCGCTGATTCTCCACGTCGGAAAAAGAAAAAGACGGGTTGCCGTCAATGGCCAGCCGAACCATTTGTTCCCGATGGTAAAAGGACGTGATGTCGGCTTCGATTTTATGCGGCGGCCTTGATGCGGGCGTAAAGATGATGCGGTTCAGATTAAAGATCTCCAGAATCTCCTCGGCGCACCGCAAATGACCAAGATGAATCGGATCGAATGTCCCTCCCAGCAATCCCCATTTCATTTTCTCACCTGTCCGTTTCCATAAATAATAAACTTCGTGGTCGTTAATTCTTCCAGGCCCATGGGCCCATAGGCGTGCAATTTCGTCGTGCTGATGCCGATCTCCGCTCCCAGGCCGAGCTCAAAGCCGTCGCTGAAGCGGGTGGAGGCATTGACCATCACTGTGGAGGAATTCACCTCGTTCAAAAAACGCTGGGCGTTTGCATAATTCTCCGTGATAATGGATTCCGTATGCAGGGACCCGTATGTTTCGATATGGACCATGGCTGCATCAATATCCTGAACCACGCGCACCGACAAAACCAGATCCAGGTATTCCCGATACCAGTCATCCTCCGTTGCTTCCTCAATATCCGGCAGAATGGCCCTTGTCTTCAGGCAGCCTTTCAGCGTCACACCGGCCTGCCGGCACTTCGCCGCCATAACCGGCAAAAACCGTTCCGCCGCATCCGCATGCACCAGCAACGTTTCCATGGCGTTGCAGACCCCCGGCCGCTGGACCTTGGCATTCATGCAGATCGACACGGCCATATCGAGGTCGGCGCCTGCATCCACAAAGATATGGCAGACCCCTTTGTAATGCTTGATGACCGGAATCTTGGACTGATTCACCACCGCCCTGATCAGTTCTTCTCCGCCCCGGGGAATGATCAGATCAATATATTCTTCCAATTGGAGCAGCTCATAGATGGCGGCGCGGTCCGTGACGGGAATGATCTGGATGGCCGTCTCGGGAATGTCCGATCTTTTCAGGACCGCCTGAAGAATCCGGGCAATGGCCAGATTGGAATGAATGGCTTCGGAGCCGCCCCTGAGAATGACAGCATTCCCCGATTTGAGACAGAGGGCCGCCGCATCGGCGGTCACATTGGGCCGGGACTCGTAGATGATGCCGATCACCCCCAGCGGAATGCGCATTTTACCCACAAGCAGGCCGTTCGGACGCCGCCACATCCCGGTGACTTTGCCTACCGGATCAGGCAGGGCGGCCACTTCTGTGAACCCCCTGGCCATGCCCCGGATGGTGTCCTCCTTCAGGGTCAGCCGATCGATCATCGCCGCCGACAGGCCCGTCTGCGCAGCATGATCGAGGTCTTTGGCGTTTTCTGCAATCAAATAATCACTTTTTTGGACCAGGGCATCCGCAATCCATAAAAGGACCCTGTTTTTTTCCTCCGAGTTGACCCGCGCCAGGGATTGACCCGCTTTATGCGCATGTTTGGCAATCTCGATGACTTGCGCCTTAATATCCATATCGCTTCCTTCCCCATATACCACGCTGCTTGCAGCAGAGGGCTTCATTAGACATTGACAAACCGGCTGTTGTTTGTATAAGAACCGCTTGTCTGCTTGCACCGGAATCTGTCAGGCGCCTTACCTTACAAAACGTGCCGGTCTCATGTCAAGGTGATTTGAGTAGGAAAATATGAACCCGATAGAGATTAAGGCAGGTCGAAAGGCCTACCGGCTGATCAAGGACGGCGGCTTTCATTTTGATCAGGTGGCCGCCTATTATGGACCGGCGGCTGGTCCCCGGTGGCTGGCGGCAAGCGGTTTTGATCTGGCCCTGCTGCAGGAGGGCGTGTTGGGACGGTCCCGGTCGGTGTCCCTCATCGGCGCCTCCGCCGGCGCCTGGCGGTTTGCGGCGTGGATCCAGCCGGAGCCGGAAAAGTGTTACCGGACCCTGATGGAGAAATATATCACGACCATCTACACACGTGCGGATACTGCGGCAACCGTGCTTAAATCCTTATCCGCCATCATGGATGACTACCTCGAAGATGACGCCTTGCCCTTCGCACTGGCAAACAAACAATACCGCCTGGCGGTTCTCACGGTACGGTCAAAGCATCTGATTGCGTCGGAACTCAAAATAATCCAGGCCCTCGGTCTCGGCCTGTCTTTTCTTTTCAATGCCCTGAACCGTCGGGCCATGCACCGTTTTTTTGAGTCGGTTGTTTTTTACCAGGGTGCAAAGCCCCCGCCCTTTTGTCTGGCCGCTTCTTTTCGCGGGAAATTCGTCCCGCTGACGGAAGTTAATTTCAAATATGCTGTCCTCTCTTCCGGTGCGATTCCCCTTGTGGTCGGCGGCGTCAAAGATATATACGGCGCACCCAACGGTGTCTACCGGGACGGCGGGATGCTCGATTATCACCTCAATCAGAACTATGCCGCCAAAGACGACGACATCACTTTGTTTTTTCTTCACCAGGAGCGGATCATCCCGGGATGGATGGACAAGAAACTGAAGCGCCGCCGGCCAACCGATGATGTCCTGGACAATGTGCTGATGGTGCATCTGTCCGATGAATTTGTGGAGAAACTGCCTTACGGGAAAGTGCCGGACCGGAGCGATTTCAAGACCTTCATTGACGACCCGGCGGCCCGCATCAAATACTGGCGGCAAGCCGTCGAACAGGCTGCCCCTTTAGGTGAGCAGTTCCTGGAGATGGTAGCGGCAGGCAAGATCAGGGACGTTGTGAAACCGCTGTGGCATGACCAGGACGAAACTCGCCGTGAATGATGCGTTCGTTCAACCCCTGGCGG
Organism: Deltaproteobacteria bacterium; assembly: GCA_026388595.1. Classification (GTDB taxonomy): domain Bacteria; phylum Desulfobacterota; class Syntrophia; order Syntrophales; family Fen-1087; genus JAPLJM01. Next base: position 866 of record JAPLJM010000095.1, on the reverse strand, counting down.
AATTGGAGGAGCTTTTAAATCACTGCACCCTGTGCCCGCGGCAATGCCGTGTGAACCGGCGGGCGGGTGAAACGGGCTTCTGCCGCCTTTCCGACCGCCTCTTGCTGGACAGCGCCATGGCGCATCACGGAGAAGAACCGCCGCTGTCCGGTACGGGAGGCGCAGGTACGATATTTCTTTCCTCCTGCAACCTCAAATGTTGCTACTGCCAGAATCACCAGATCAGCCACGAAACGAAAGGCGAATTTCTTACGGCAAAAGGAATGGCGCAGGTCATGCTGGATTTGCAGCAACAGGGATGCCATAACGTCGAGCCGGTAACGCCGACACCGCAACTGCCCGGGATTATCGAAGCCCTGGGCATTGCCCGCGCGCGAGGGCTGACGATTCCCTTTGTGTACAATTGCGGGGGCTATGAATCTCCCGAGGTGCTTCGCTTGCTGGACGGCCTGGTGGACATCTATCTGCCCGATCTCAAGTACGGTGTGGACGAGGAAGGCCGGATGCTGTCCGAGGTGAGTGAATATCCCCGATACGCCGTTGACGCCATCCGGGAAATGGTCAGACAGGTGGGGGATGGCCTGGAGACGGATCACGGCGTTGCCAAAAGGGGCGTGCTGATCCGCCATTTGATCCTGCCGGGGAAGATCGACAACAGCAAGGCGGTCCTGGATCTCATCAAGCGGCATATCTCACTATCCGTGTCCCTGAGCCTGATGTCGCAATATACGCCGATGCCGAAAGTGCGGCGCCATCCCGATCTGGGCAGGCGTCTCACCTACACGGAATATCACCGGGTGATTGATTACGCCCTGGACCTGGGTTTCGTAAATATCTTCGCTCAGGAAGTGGACGAACGATCCTAT
>JAPLJM010000213.1 GCA_026388595.1 Deltaproteobacteria bacterium | reverse complement strand
TTTTCAATACAATATATTGTGGTTCAAGAATATTGAAACACATTCTGTTGTATTTTTTCTTTACAAGTCCATTTTTTTCTGTTAGCTTTGCCCAAAATATTTTAACTCTGGAAGCGCAGCGCCGATGAAATTGAAAAGGCTCGAAATCAATGGGTTTAAAACTTTCCGGGACAGGATGGTCCTGGAGTTTTCTGATGGGATAACCTGTGTCGTCGGCCCCAACGGTTGCGGGAAGAGTAACATTGTCGATGCCATTCGTTGGGTGATGGGTGAGCAGCGCGTTAAAACCCTGCGTGGGAAGAAGATGGATGATGTCATCTTTAATGGCGCTCAAGAGTCTTCACCGGTTGGGATGGCGGAAGTGACCATGACCCTGACAGCCGATGGGGCTGGGTTTCCCGGTGCCTATGTGGAATGCAGCGAAGTCATGGTGTCCCGGAAGATTTTCCGGGATGGTGAAAGCGAATATGCCCTCAATAAAATTCCCTGCCGACTGCTCGATGTCAGAGAGTTCTTCATGGGGACCGGCGTCGGTGCCAGAACTTATTCACTGGTGGAACAGAACAGTGTTGCGTCGCTGGTTGAAGCAAAGCCGGAGGACCGGAGGCAATTCATCGAAGAGGCAGCGGGCATTTCCAAGTATAAGAGTCGCAAGGAAGCGGCGGTGCGAAAAATGGATCAGACGCAGCAGAACCTGGTGCGTGTCCATGATATAACCCGCGAAGTTAAAAGCCAGCTCAATGCGGTTTCCCGCCAGGCCAAACGGGCGGAGCTTTACAAGGCCCTAAAGCAGGATGTCAGGGAAGCGGAAATAACGCTGGCACTGCAGATTTATGCTGATCTGCTCAAAGAAAAGCAAGTCCGCGAAAAGGATATGGCCGCTGTCCAGGATCGTGAAGTGGTGCTGAAAACGCAAATCGAGGGCGGTGAGGCATCCCTCCACAGCCTGAAGGTGGAGATGCTGGATGGGGAGGCCCGGCTTTCTCAGGTACAGGAATCCCTCTATCAGATCCGGAATGCCATCAGTGTAAAGGAACAGGGGATCGAACATGCAACTCAGAAGATGGCTGAACTGTCTGCCCGGAAACAGAAGGACCTGGCTGAGATTGAGCTGATCCGGACAAAAAAGGAAGAAGGCATCCGTGAATCACAGGATCTCAAAAAAGCAACGGTCCAGTTGCAGGTCCGGATTGAAGAACTGCGACGAATCGTCTCAGAGCAGCAGCAGGGATTTGAAGAACGCAAATTACAGCAGCAGTCTCTTTACCGGGAACTGGATGAAAAGAAGATTCAATATGTTGATATTGCATCTGAGAAAGCAAAATTAAAAAATATGCTCGTCGGCCTCCAGAAAGGGATTGAAGACCTGCAGCGACGGGATGAGCGTGACCGTCGCGAGTTGTCAGATCACAGTAAAAGGCGTGAGGATCTGAACCGGCTCCTTACGAAGCTTGCAGGTGAGCGCCAGTCCGCCGAGGAAACCTTTGCATCCATCACGGAACAGGCTGAGCTGGCCAATGATGAGCAGGAGCGGGCACGGCGATCCTTGCAGGAAGTCGATGAGGAGATTGCCGCCATCAAGGAAGACCTTGGTCGTAAATCGTCGCGTCTCTTCTCTCTAAAGGAGTTTCAGGAGCGCTACGAAGGATGCCAGAATGGTGTCAAGTCCCTGATGGCTGTGGATAAAGAGGACGTGGTGGAAGGCCTTTCCCGTGATATTTTCTGTGGGCTGGTGGCCGATCACATGGACGTTCCCCGGCAATACGAAACCGCCGTCGAAGCCGTTCTGGGTGAAAAGCTCCAGTATATCATTGTGAAAAGGCAGGAGGACGGTTTAAAGGCCATTGACCACTTGAAAAATTATTCACTGGGGCGGGGAAGCTTTGTCCCCCTGGAAGTGCGGCATCATGCATCGGGAAATGATATTGCCGATTATGATCATCTCAAAGGCGCCGTCCGCCTGATGGATCAAGTTCAGGTCCACGAGGATTTTAAAGGGATTGCCGACTATCTGCTGGGCGACGTGCTGCTGATCCCCAGCCTTCCAAACGGCATTTCCCTCTGGAAACAGAACGGATTCAGGGGAACTTTTGTCACGCCGGACGGCGACCTTATCAGCCCGCAGGGGGTTCTGACCGGCGGCAATGGGACAAACGGGGAAACGAGCCTTTTGCGCAATCGACGTGAAATAGCCGAGCTGCAGACGGAGCTGGTTGAACTGGAAACGTCCTTGAACAAAGAGATGGACAGCAAGAAAAAGGCGAACATGCTCATTCTTGAATGGGGGGAGGAAGCCCGCCGTTTACGGACGGACCAACACCGGACAGAAATTGATATTGCCGGTAAAAATAAGGACTTGGAGCGTTACGAAGATGAATTAAAACGGTTGGAGCAGCGCATCAAGGTGCTTGATTTCAACCGGGAGCAGGCAAAGACGGAAGAAAATGACGCCACGCTGCGAATCCAGGGCATCCGGCAGGAACTTGTCGCCCATGAGGCCCGCGAAAAAAATCTGAATGAGCAGATGACAGCCCTGCAGATGCAATGGGATACTCTCCGGATGGAACTGGAAAAAGCATCCGCGTTACTGACGGCAGGGCAGGTGGAGCTCGGATCCCTCGAAGAGAAGAAAGAAGCCAACCTGAAGACCGGGGAGCGCCTCGATCAGGATCAATGTCAGCGAACTTCTGACATGGAAGCCCGGATCAGGGATGTGCAGGCGGGGGAAGATCAGGTTCAGACCTTGACACAATCAATGGTTACCGATCGGGAAGCGCTCGGCCGTCTGTGCCGGGAATATGATCAGCTCGAGGAGGCATTTCTGCAGAGGAAGGCCTCGCAGCAGACGCAGGACACTTCCCTGCGGCAGCAGGAGACCCATATTGACGACCTGAAAAAAGCCTGCGATCAAGTGGCGAAAGAGATCCACAAACTGGAGATGATCCATCAGGAACTATCCGTAAGAATGGAGAACCTGCGCCACAACATCCAGTCAAAACACGATGTGGAGATTGACCTGCTCCTGAAAGAATTTGGCGGTCTTGAGGAAGCACAGGGAGAAGCGCTGAAGGTTAAGCTGGATAGGGATAGACACTCCCTGGAACAGTTTGGGGAAGTCAATCTGATGGCCCTCAGTGAGTATGAAGACCTGAAACAGCGCTTTGAATTTCTGACGGCGCAGGCAACGGATTTGCATCATGCCCTGCAGACTTTGCAAAAGACGATTGCCAGGATCAATGCCATTACCCGAGAACGGTTTGCCGAAACCTTTGAAGCGGTGAATGCCTGTTTCCGCGAGGTGTTTGCCAAGATTTTTCCCGGCGGCAGAGGAGACCTGCGGCTGACGGATGACGCTGACATGCTGGAAACGGGTGTGGATATTGACATTCAGATCCCCGGGAAGAAGGCGCAGAATATCAGCCTCCTTTCCGGCGGCGAAAAATCATTGGCCGCGATTGCGCTTATTTTTGCCATTATCTTATACCGGCCCACTCCTTATCTCATTCTGGATGAGGTGGATGCCGCCCTTGACGATGCCAATATTTTGCTCTTTAACCGCTTGATTAAGGATCTTTCCGCCAGTTCCCAGATTGTAATGATCACCCACAATAAGCGGACCATGGAAGTGGCCAGCCATCTTTTCGGTGTAACCATGCAACATCATGGGATTTCCACCATTGTTTCCGTAAGTCTCAACTGATAAATTTAAGCTTGAGCATTTTTGTTTTTACATGTAGCGTGCGTTTCCATGACGGCCGCGGCAGGTTTTCTGAAGTATTCGGCCGGCTGCCGTCATCGGTTAAAAATGCGAAAGGATCTTGAATGACCAGCGACCTCAGAAAAACAAGTTTTTTTGATAAATTGAAATCCGGTTTGGAAAAAACCCGGAAGCTGCTGCTCACCAATGTGGACGACATCGTTCTGGGTGAAAAGGTCATTGACCAGCGTCTCTTCGAAGAATTGGAAGAAGCACTGATTATGGCGGATGTGGGTCCCGTCTTTACCTATGATCTGATTGAAAGAATGAAGGAGAAGGTCAAACGCAGGGAGCTGGACAAGCCGGAACACCTGAAAAAAATCCTGCGGGAAACGATGAAGGATATTTTACGGGCAAATGACCAGCCTTTCGTCATTCCCCGGGATCGCCTTTGCACCTTCATGATGGTGGGTGTCAATGGGACCGGCAAGACCACAACCATCGGAAAGATGGCCTATCAGTTCAAACAACAAGGCCATGAAGTGCTGATCGCCGCAGCCGATACTTTCCGAGCGGCGGCCATCGAGCAGCTCGAGGTCTGGTGCCAGCGGGTCAATGTTCCCCTGATTAAACAACAGCTTGGCGCCGATCCAGCGGCAGTTGTCTATGACGCGATTCAGGCGGCCAAGGCGGGGAAAGCCAATCTCCTGATCAT
>JAPLJM010000170.1 GCA_026388595.1 Deltaproteobacteria bacterium | reverse complement strand
GTTCTGGGGAAAATCATCGATCTTCCCTCCCGGACAAAGAAGCGGATTCTCACCAACAACGGCATTCAGACCCGCTATTACGCCATTGATCCGGCAACGGGCCGGCTGACCCATACCAATGCCCAGATGACGGCCGAGGCCGTACGGGGCCTGAAGCCCTACCGCAATTTTCAACTGGCCGACCTGGAGTGCCTCTGCTGCGGGACCTCGTCACCGGACCTCCTGCTGCCCGGCCACGGCTTGTTGGTGCATGGCGAACTGGGGGCGTCGCCCTGTGAGGTCATGACGACGGCAGGCATCTGTCTGGCGGGCATCACCGCCTTCAAATACGCCTATATGAATGTGGCCCTCGGGATTTCCGGAAATGCCGTGGCGACGGGGTCCGAATTGGCCTCGTCTTATATCCGGGCGGGATTCTTCAAATACAAGGAAGCTGATTTGCGGGCGGACGTAGACAACCAGCCGATTCTGGCCTTTAACGCGGATTTTCTCCGCTGGATGGTGTCCGACGCTGCCGGTGCGGTTTTTCTGTCCAACCGGAAAAGCGAAGAAGGTGGGTCGCTGCGGGTGGACTGGATCGAACATCTCTCCTTTGCCAATCAACTGCCGACCTGCATGTACGCAGGGGGTGTTAAGCAACCCGATGGGTCGGTGCTCGGCTGGCGCCATGCTGAATGCCTGGCGGAAGCCATGAAGAACGATTTTTTTCCCATCAAGCAGGATGTGGAGCTGCTCAACACCGAGATCGTCAAGACAGCCGTGGACCGGACGCTGACCCGGGTGATCGCAAAACACAATCTCAAAGCGGACGACTTCGACTGGTTCCTTCCCCATTATTCGTCCGAGTATTTCCGCGATAAACTCCATGACCGGATGGCCGGCTTCGATTTTGTCGTCCCTTACGAAAAATGGTTTACCAACCTGACGACCAAAGGGAATACGGGATCGGCGTCGATATATATCATGATGGAAGAGCTGTTTCATTCGGATCGTCTCCGCGAAGGGCAGAAGGTGTTCTGCTTTATCCCCGAGAGCGGTCGCTTTTCTATGGCCTATATGATGCTGACCGTAGTATAGCGTATCGAACACAGGTTTGTTGAATTTATTTCAACAAACGGTAATTACTAACGTAAATCAAATAGATCAATCATCAACGGACTGACCTCTTTCGCGCCTTCTCGAGGAGGCGCAAAAGGCGGCTCAGGAAAGGGGGGGCACCCATGATCGAAGCAACCCTGCACAAGTTGGCCGAACATATTCTCAGTCTGGATGAGGCATCCCTCACATCGCTCTGGCAAAAGTACAAGACCCAGATAGAACATTTTGAAATCTCAAAGGAATGGGAAAAATCCGTCATCATTTTTTTTATCATCAATGCCGTCCGGGCCAAGAATCAAATGTTCAATGAAGAAATCCTGAAACGCCAGCATTCGCAGGGCGAACCTGAAAAACCGGCAATGCATCCGCGGGGAAAGCCGGACCTGAGAAGAGTAAAATGACCGTGCACGCGGCAGCCCTTCAGAGAATCGAAAGTCTCCGTTCCCTGATCCGATACCACAACCGCCGTTATTACCAGCTCGACGATCCGGAGATATCCGACCCTGAATACGACCGGTTGATGCAGGAACTCTCCACTCTGGAGCAGACCCATCCTGGTCTCGTCACCCCGGACTCTCCCACACAGCGCGTGGGCGCGGCCCCCCTGGAAAAATTCATTCCCTTCCGGCACGATACGCCCATGCTGAGCCTGGCCAATGCCTTTTCCGAAGAGGACATCCGGGAATTCGACGGGCGGATCAAGCGCCTGCTGGGCAGCACAGAGGAAATCCGCTTTGTTGCAGAGCCGAAACTGGACGGCGTGGCCGTCAATCTGATCTATCTGCGGGGTGTCTTCACGGCCGGTTCCACACGGGGAGACGGGGCTGTCGGTGAGGACATCACACAAAATCTGAAGACGATTCAGGCGCTTCCCCTGGTCATCGACCCGGGGTCGGGAATCGCGGCGGAAGTTCCCGACCGCATGGAAATTCGCGGTGAAGTCTATATTGAACGTGAGGCGTTCAAAGGGCTCAATCGCCGCCGCCTGGACAGCGGCGAGCCGCCCTTTGCCAACCCCCGCAATGCCGCCGCCGGTTCCTTGCGGCAGTTGGACTCCCGAATTACCGCCAGACGCCCCTTGAATATCTTCTGTTACGCCGTCGGTCAGGTCCTGGGGCGGCGCTTTCAGAGTCAGGCTGAAGTCCTGAATACTCTCGCCCACTGGGGATTTCCCGTGAATCCGCATATCGAAAAAGCTGAGAATATCGAAACGTGCATCGCCTATTTTCGCCACATGGATGATCGCCGGGCCGCGCTTCCCTATGAGATCGACGGCATCGTTGTCAAAGTCGATGAGATGGCCCTCCAGGAAGAGCTGGGCGCGGTCTCCCGGAGTCCACGCTGGGCCATTGCCTGTAAATTCAAGGCGGCCCAGGAAACCACGGTGATCGAGGACATTCTGGTACAGGTCGGGCGGACCGGCGTCCTCACCCCGGTGGCCGTCATGAGGCCAGTCCAGGTGGGCGGCGTCCTCGTCAGCCGGGCCACACTGCACAATCAGGACGAAATCGACAAAAAAGACATCCGGATCGGCGATACGGTCATGGTGCAGCGTGCCGGCGACGTGATCCCGGAAGTGGTCAAAGTCATTGAGTCCAAAAGAACGGGGATGGAAAAAATATTCATCCTGCCGGGCGCCTGCCCCGTTTGCGGCTCCGAAGTGGTTCGGCTGGCAGGCGAAGCGGCGCACAGGTGCATCGGCCTGGCCTGTCCCGCCCAGATCCGTGAACACATCCGGCATTTCGCCTCCCGCGGCGCCATGGATATTGAAGGGTTGGGCGAGAAACTGGTGGCCCAGATCGTGGAAGCGGCGCTCATTAAAGATCCCGCCGATATCTTCTATCTCACTCATGACCGCTTAATCGGCCTGGAACGGATGGCGGAAAAATCGGCTGCCAATCTGACAGCGGCCATTGAACGGTCTAAAAAACCGGCCCTGGAAAAACTGATTTATGCCCTGGGCATCCGCCACGTGGGCGAACGAACGGCGCGCATCCTGGCCGGGGAATTCAGAACCCTGGAAAAGCTGACGACGGCCACGACAGAGGATCTGTTAACGATTCGGGACATCGGCCCCGAAGTAGCCGCCAGTACTACAAAATTTTTTCATGAGCCCACCAACCTGAAGGTCATTGAAAAATTACGCCTTGCGGGCGTGAAGCCGCTGAAAATGGCGGACGGCCCGCGGACGGAAACTGCAATCTCGTCAAAATCATTTGTATTTACGGGAACATTGACACAAATGACGCGGATTCAGGCCAGGGAACTGGTAGAGTCGCGGGGGGGGTGACGAAGAAGACCGATTATGTGGTCGCCGGCGAGGCGGCAGGCTCGAAGCTCCAGAAAGCCCGGGCCGCCGGAATCCAGATCCTGGATGAAGAGGGGTTTTTGCGGCTGATCGGAAATTCATAACATTCCCCGAATGCAATAAGACCTCCGGCAGGGCGGAGGTCTTATGTTTGTAAAACGATCTTTTATGCCTAAGAGATGCCCAGGCTTCGTTCCACCCTTTTGATATAGAGGGTTGTCTTGACCACCGTATCGGAAGTGAGTGAGATGGTGTCGATGCCGCATTCCACGAGGAACTTGGCAAATTCGGGATAGTCGCTGGGCCCCTGTCCGCAGATGCCGATTTTCTTGCCCATCTTATTGGCCTTGGTGATGGCGGTCCGGATCAGATCCATGACGGCCTTGTTGCGTTCATCGAAAATATGGGCAACTTCCGCTGAATCTCTGTCCAAACCGAGGGTCAACTGAGTCAGGTCGTTGGAGCCAATGGAAAAACCATCAAAGATCTTGCCAAAATCTTCGATCAGGATGACATTGCTCGGGATCTCAACCATCATGTAGATTTCGAGTTCGTTTTCGCCCCGGATGAGCCCCTCGTCCGCCATGACCTTGATGACTTTTTCTCCTTCCTCTACGGTTCGACAGAAGGGGATCATCAGCTTCACATTGGTCAGCCCCATCTCCTCCCGGACCTTTTTCATGGCTTCACATTCCAGGACAAAGGCGGCTCGATATTTGTCGTCATAGTAACGGGAGGCGCCGCGGAACCCGATCATCGGATTTTCTTCATGGGGTTCAAAATAAGTACCGCCAAGGAGGTTTGCATATTCGTTACTTTTAAAATCGCTCATGCGGACAATAACATCATTCGGCCAGAAGGCGGCGCCGATTTTTGCAACCCCCTGGGCCAGCTTGTCCACAAAGAAATCCCCCCGGTTGCCATAACCCTTCGTCATCGTTTCAATCTTGGTCCGGACGGCTGCATCTGTGACCTTGTCAAACTGGATCAACGCCATAGGATGAATGCTGATGAACTGGTTGATGATAAATTCCAATCGGGCCAGTCCAACACCGTCGTTGGGAATGGCGGCCAGCGTAAAGGCATTCTCCGGATTTCCCACGTTCATCATCATCTTGGTCTTGGGTCTATCCAGATTCTGGGCATTGATCCGCTGGACCTCAAACTTCAGAATGCCGTCATAGACCTTGCCCACCTCTCCCTCTGCGCAGGATACCGTGGCATGGGTCGTCCCCAGCAACGCCTTCGTTCCATTTCCCGTCCCCACAATGCAGGGAACCCCCAGTTCCCGGCTGACAATGGCTGCATGACAGGTCCGTCCTCCCTTGTTGGTGACAATGGCGGCGGCAATCTTCATGACCGGTTCCCAGTCGGGGTCGGTCATGTCGGTAACCAGGACTTCCCCTTTCTTGAAGTTTTTGATCTCATCCACGGATTTGATCACCTGGACGGGGCCGGCCCCGATTTTTGCCCCCACGCTGGTCCCCGTGACCAGGGGTTCTTTCTTTTCCTGCAGGATATAAGTTTCCAGGATATTAACGTCCTTCTGCGACTGCACCGTCTCCGGTCTGGCCTGCAGAATGAAGAGCTCGCCGGTCCGGCCGTCTTTTCCCCATTCGATGTCCATGGGCTTAAAATAACCGGCCTCTGTGGAATAATGATCCTCAATAATAACGGTCCAGCGGGCCAACTTGAGGATCTCATCGTCGGACAGACAAAAACGCTCACGGTCTTCCTGGGGAACTGGAACGATTTCGGTGGCTTCTCCCCCCGCACCGGTCGCGTAGATCATTTTGATTTCCTTTGCACCCAGCTTCTTCTGAATGATCGGCCGATGCCCGGTCTTCAGGGTGGGCTTAAAGACAAAAAATTCATCGGGATTGACGGAACCCTGCACCACCGTCTCACCAAGTCCGTAGGCCCCGGTGATCAGGATGGCATCCTTAAAACCGGACTCCGTGTCGATCGAAAAGATAACCCCCGATGTCGCCATGTCGGAGCGGACCATTTTCTGCACCCCGATGGACAGGGCGATGGACAGATGGTCGAAACCCTTGTCGACGCGGTAAGAGATTGCCCGGTCTGTAAACAGGGAGGCGAAGCATTTCTTGCAGGCCTCGAGGAGGTCCTTTTTTCCTGTCACATTGAGGTAGGTTTCCTGTTGTCCGGCGAAACTGGCGTCGGGCAGGTCCTCCGCCGTGGCGGAACTGCGCACGGCCACGTCCGTATCGGGCCCATATTCCTCGCAGAGCTTTCCATATGCTGCGATAATTTCATCTTCAAGATCCTTCGGAAAGGGTGAATGATAGATGAGCGATCGAATCTGTTTGCCCCTGTTCTTCAGGTTTTCCATGTCGTGGGTGTCAAGGTCCGAAAGAATCTGCTTCATCTGCTCGGCAATACCGGATGACTTGAGGAGATAGCGATAGGCAGTGGCCGTAACGGCGTAACCATCGGGAATGCTGACCCCTTTGGGGATTAATTCTCTCCTCATTTCGCCCAGGGACGCATTCTTGCCGCCCACCTGCGGAATGTCGGCCAGTTCGAGCTCATCGAACCATAAAACCATTTTATCGTCTTTCATGAATTTATCCTCCCGTGTAATATGACATGATGGATTCATGTTATTTATAAATACGGCGCCCTTCTATCAAATCAGTCCATTCAAGTCAATGGAAAGATCTAATCGCTGAAGCGATAAGGGAGCATTCCTCTGTCGTCGCAGCTCAGGCAAAGCCGGCCTTTAGAATATAGTGATTGACAACAAAGTATTTAAAATAATATTGGCTCGAACTACAGCGTCATGGCGATTGGTTAAGGTGCTGTGTAGTCTCTGGAACACCGGGAACGCGATCCTGAACTGAAGAGGGTTTTCTGCAGCGGATTGGAAAGGCAAGGCATGAAACGGATGCACGTATTCATCACCGGCAAGGTCCAAGGCGTGGCCTTCCGGCATCACACGGCAAAAATGGCCCTGTCCCTGAATCTGAAAGGCTGGGTGAGAAATCTTGACGACGGCCGCGTGGAGGCGGTTTTTGAAGGGGTGGATGATGCGGTGGATGCCATGCTTTCCTGGTGTAATCAAGGCCCTTCCCTGGCCCGCGTAACCCATGTGGACGCAAAGGAAGAGCCCCTTCCCCGTCTTTATACGGATTTTCAAGTTACTTTCTGAATTCTTTCATGGTTTCGGCAAACCCATCCATGGCGTTGATAATGGTC
>JAPLJM010000372.1 GCA_026388595.1 Deltaproteobacteria bacterium | reverse complement strand
ACTCATTCCGGGGAGTGTGGCAATGATGCGGCTGCCTTGCCGGGTGTGCTCTTTTATGACCTCGAACTCTTCATCTGTGAGCTTTCCTTTTTTCGCAAGGAGCTTGGGGTCGATGGATATCTTGCCTACATCATGGAGCAGACCGGCGTAGTACATCTTCTGGAGAACCCTGGACTCGAGGCCAAGCTTTTCACCAATGAGAACGCACCCCTCTCCGACCCGTATGGCGTGCTGGTGCGAGAGGAAATCTTTTGTGTTGAACTCAAGGACCAGGCCGAGAGCTTCAAGGCATTGATTCAAGAGCATGGTTCCGTCGATAGCGGCATCCGTTCTGTACTGCTTCAGATCTTCTCCATTCACGACAATCCCCCTCAATGTGCGGTTTTATTTTTGTAGGGGGCACTATAGAAAAACTGGTCTTGCGAGTCAACAATATTTATCCCGTTATATCGGGGGTTGAATATATCCAAACAGGAGGAGCCGGGTCTTTGTTTTTCGGGAGCAAATTTCTTGACTTTGGCGGACTTATTGCGTATCGATGGCACCGGTCTCCCATGCAGATAAATCCTCAACAAAATACGTGAACGTCTTGGCAGGCAAGGCGAGGCAATCTTCAAGATAGCAAAAATGATCCAAAAAGGAGGAAGAAATTGATGAAGAAACGACGGACTGTTTTATTGCTGGTTTTATTAGCCGCGGTGTTGGTCGCCTCACCCGTTCTGGCCAAGTCAAGCTGGAACGCCAACTCCGTTTGGCCCCCCAAGAATCATCAAAGTGTGGGTCTGAACAACTTTGCCGAAAAAGTGAAAAAAGCCACCAATGGTGAGTTGGAAATTGTGGTTCACACAGGCGGTGCGCTGGGCTACAAGGGGCCCGAGCTTCTGAAAACCGTACGCGACGGTCTCGTTCCCGTTTCCGATATGCTGATCAGCGGCGTGGCCGGTGACGAAAAGGTTTTTCAGATTGTGACCCTGCCTTTCCTGGTTCGTGACTTCCAGGAACTCCAGACCCTCCTGAACATCTGCCGTCCCTATTTCGACAAGACCGCAGAAAAAAAATGGAACCAGAAGATCCTCTATGTCGCCCCCTGGCCCGGCGCGGGACTCTGGACCAAGAAGAAGATCACCACCGTGGCGGAAATGAAAGGCCTCAAGACGCGGACCTATGACAAGAACGGCGCGCTGGTCATGGACGCCGTCGGCGCGACACCCCATGCGCTGCCTTTCAGCGAGGTTTATACGTCCCTCCAGACGGGGCTGATCGACTCCGTCATGACCTCCACACCCACGGCGGTGGATGCCAAGTTTTGGGAGGTTCTCAAATATTATGAGCCCCTCAACATCACCATCGCCACGGATATGGTGACCGTGAACCTCAAGGCGTTTCAGAAACTTCCCAAGGACCAGCAGAGTGCCCTCTTGAAAATCGGCAAGGACATGGAGAACGAGATGTGGGCCAAGGTCCCCAAGATTGATAAAGAACAGGAAGCCATCTCCAACAAAAACGGCATCGTCACCGTTGCCCCCAGTAAACAGCTGATCGCCGATCTCGAAAAAATCACACAAAACATCCGGGCGGACTGGCTTAAAACAGCCTCTCCCGAGGGAAAGAAAATCTACAGTGAGTTCATGAAAAAGGTAAAGAGATAGAAAATCGCCTGGTTGATAGGACAGCGACCATGAAAAAAATCATCAATGCCATCGACGCCCTTTCCGGCATCGGCGGCTGGTTGGCGGGTATCCTGATGGCCATCGCCTTTCTGATGGCCCTTGCCGAGATTGCCACCCGGACCTTCCTGGGCGGAACCCTCTATATCGCCGACGAATACGCCGGCTATTTGATGGCCATGCTGACGTTCAGCGGTCTGGCCTATACCCTGCGGGAACGGGGCCATATCCGCATGATGTTCGTTGTCCATGTCCTGAAGGGTCGGGCAAAAACGATCTATAACATGATCTGTCTGGCCGTCGGATGTCTGTTCTGCATTGCTTTTACCTGGTTTACCTGGGATTTCTTCTGGGATTCGGTGGTGAACAAATCCCAGTCCATGCAACTGTCGGAGACCTATCTGGCCATTCCCCAGGCCTTTCTACCTCTGGGCGCGGGCCTCCTGGCACTGCAGTTTCTGGCGGAGTTCCTCAAAGGGGTCGCCGTGCTCCGCAAGGATACAGAAGGGTTGCACATTCTCGAGGAAGTTGACGAACTGGGACGTTAGGATATGGAGCAATAGTTCATGCACATCGATCTGGGACCGGCATCGGCGGTTATTCTCGGTTTACTGATCCTCTTCCTCGGCGGCTCCGTCTGGATCGGCATCGCCCTGTTTCTGGTGGGCATCGGCGGCTTTTTTGTCTTTACCGATGTTTCCTTTGGCACGATCCTCGCCAACATCGCCTGGAACAATACGAGCGGCTCTGCCATGATGTCCCTGCCATTCTTCATCTGGATGGGGGAAATTCTCTTCCGGAGCAAAATTTCGGAAAGCCTGTTTCGGGGGTTGTCCCCCTGGATGGACTCCATTCCCGGACGTCTCGTGCATGTCAATATCCTGGCCTGCACCTTTTTCGCAGCCGTCAGCGGCTCTTCGGCGGCGACTACGGCGACGGTCGGTAAGATCACCGTTCCGGAACTTGAAAAGCGGGGCTACGATCATGACCTGTCCATCGGCTCCCTGGCCGGCGCCGGGACGCTGGGGTTCATGATTCCACCCAGCATGATGATGCTGGTCTATGGTATTATCGGGGATGTGAGCATCGGCAAGCTCTTTATCGCCGGTTTTATCCCCGGCTTCATGATTGCTTTTCTGTTTTCCGCTTATATCCTGATCCGCTGCCTCATCACGCCGAGCCTGGCCCCCCGGGGTGATGACCGCTACTCCTGGAAGGATCGATTACAAGCTCTTCCCGCAATCGCTCCTGTTGTAATCCTGGTTCTGTTTGTCCTGGGAAGCATCTATATGGGCTGGTCAACGCCCACCGAGGCCGGCGCCATAGGTGTCCTGGGCGCCTTCTTTTTTGCCGCCCTGACACGC
>JAPLJM010000040.1 GCA_026388595.1 Deltaproteobacteria bacterium | reverse complement strand
TTACCGCAGCCTGAAACAAACCCTTGCGGTTTACGCGAATATCGCCCGAACCGGCGGGTGGCCCCTGATTCCGCAACCCCGCGGCTTGAAGAAAAAAGTGGATGACAGCGGTTATCTATCGCTGCTGAGACAGCGGTTACTCCTGACGGGCGATCTCTCCCCTCCAGAAGCATCAGGTGATCATGCCTATGATGAAGGTACAAAAAATGCGGTCCGCCGATTTCAAAAGAGACATGGACTGAAAGCCGACGGGGTGATCAGCCTGGCCACCCTGAAGGAAATGAATGTTCCCGTGGAAAAACGCATTCAGCAGATTACTTTGAATCTGGAACGGCTCCGGTGGCTCCCGGAAGACATAGGCAATCGCTACATTATTGTGAACATTACAGATTTTGGGTTGGAATTGTTCCAGGACGATCGTGTTGTCATGGATATGCCGATCGTCGTCGGAAAGCAGAAACAGCGAACGTCCGCCTTCAGCGGGAAAATGACTTATATCGAGCTGAACCCCTACTGGAACATTCCGAAAACCATTGCCGCCAAAGAAATATTACCCAATGTGCAAAAAGACCCGGCCTATCTTACAAAGAAGAAAATAAAGGTCATCGAATATCGCCAGCGTCAGGAAAAAGAAGTGGACCCGGCTTCCATTGACTGGTCGAAGATCCATCCGGATAAATTGAGGTACAGCTTCCGTCAGGATTTCGGTCCGGGCAATGCCCTGGGCCGGATAAAATTCATGTTTCCCAATAAGTTTGATATCTATTTGCATGATACCCCGGAACGCCATCTCTTCAAAAGGACCCAGCGAACCTTCAGTCACGGCTGCATCCGCATTGCCAGACCGATTGATCTGGCCGAATATCTTCTGAAAAATGAAAATGGGTGGAACCGCAAGAAAATACTGGCGGAGATCGGCAAGGGCAAAAGACAGACCCTGAAGCTTCAGCATCCGATGGACGTGCACATTCTCTATCTGACAGCCTGGACGGACCATCAAGGCACGGTTCAATTCCGCAATGACATCTATAAAGGAGACGACAGCTTATCTCAGGCTTTAAATAAAAAACCCCGTACGATTAATCCGGTTGAGGTCAGCCGTCCCAAAGAACCCTCCAATGATCAGGAGAAAGCCGTCGAATGAAACTTTTCATTATACACCAACCGGTCAAAAGCAATATTATCATAACCAATAGGCAGAAGGCGATAACAAGGAGGAAAAGATGAAAGCATTGGTCACTTACTATTCACAAACAGGCAATACGGAACAGATTGCGCGTGCGATCTATGAGGGGCTTCCGATTGATAAGGAGCTGAAGCCGATCAAGGATCTGGAGAATGCAGATGGCTACGACATTGTCTTCTGCGGCTTTCCCGTCCAGGTCCATAGCGTTCCGGGGAAAGCGCAGCCTTTCATCAAAAGCCTGGGAGAGGGGCAGAAGGTGGCCTTCTTCTCCACCCATGGGGCGCTGCGGGGGGGCCAACTGCCGAAACAGGCCTTCGAAAACGCGATCGGGCTGGCCTCCAAGGCCAAGGTGATCGGACACTTCGGATGCCGTGGGAAAGTAGATCCCAGAATTATCGAGCTTCTGATGAAGAAACAGGAAAACCAGGCCTGGGCGGAAGAGGCGCAGAGCGCCGCCGGACATCCGGATGCGGCCGATCTGTCAGACGCGAAAGAATTCGCCTTGAGGATGCTGAAAATAATTTAAACAGAGACCGGACAAAAAATTATTTCCAAAAGGAAAGGGTGGATCCCGGAACCCACCCTTTCCTCAACGATATGTTATTGTAATATTATTTATAAAATCTCCCGGAGCCGGTCGAGCGCCTGCTGCAGATTTTCCGGCTTCGGTCCCCCGGCCTGCGCCATATCGGGCCGGCCACCGCCGCTGCCGCCCACGATGGGGGCGATTTCCTTGATGATGTTGCCGGCGTGGTATTTACCGGTCAGGTCTTTCGTCACCAGGCATAGCAGCATCGCCTTGTCGCCGGCTTTGCTCCCCATCAGAACGATCCCGGACCCAATCTTGTCCCGTAGTTTGTCGCCCACGTCCCGCAACGTTTTGACATCATCTGTGTCCACCGCGACCGCCACCACCCGAATGCCCTTGATCTCTTTGATCTGGCTGTAAAGCTGCGACAAATCCTTTGCCGCCAGCTTTGACTTCAACCCCTCCATTTCCTTTTCCAGGTCGCGCTGCTGTTTTTGCAATTTTTCAAGCCGGTCGGAGACTTCCATCGGACTGACCCTCAGCATGGCAGCCGCCTTCTTCAGTTCCGATTCGACGGCCTTTACATATTTCACGGCCTCCTGCCCCGTGACGGCTTCAATCCGGCGGACCCCGGCTGCAACAGAAGACTCGCCCACCACTTTGAGCATGCCAATATCTCCGGTTTTATTCACGTGGGTCCCGCCACAAAGCTCCATGCTGAAATCGCCCATTTTGACAAGACGGACGCTGTCTCCGTACTTTTCATCAAAAACGGCGCAAGCACCCGTTTTCATGGCTTCCTCGCGAGGCAGCACACGGGTATCCACCTCGGCATTCTGGCGGATATACTCATTGGCAATGGTTTCGATGGCATCCATTTCAGCGTCATCGATCCTGGAAAAATGGGTAAAATCGAAACGGAGCCGCTCGGGATTGACGAAAGAACCGGACTGCTTGACGTGATCTCCCAAGGTCCTGCGGAGTGCCGCATTGAGGACATGCGTCCCGGAATGATGCGCTTCCGTTGCCTTGCGGACGTCCCGGTCCACCTTGAGGATGGCCCGGTCGCCCACCTTGAGGCTCCCATGCTTCAATTTGCCGATATGGGTGATCAAGTTGTCCAGGGGCCACTGTGTTTCCCAGACTTCAAAATGGAATCCATCCCCCATAATCACCCCCGTGTCACCCACCTGGCCTCCCTTTTCACCATAGAAGGGTGTTTCCTCCACAAAAATTTCTGCATTCTCCCCTTCCGTGAGGACATCCACGTCCACGTCTTTTTTCAGGATGGCCGTAATCCGGGCCGTTGATTCCGTAACGCCATGGAATCCGATAAATTCCGTGGAAACCCCCTTGACCGCCAGTTTCATATAGCTGTCGGCAATGGCATGCTCACCGCTCCCCTTCCATGAGTCCCGGGCCCTTTCACGCTGGGCCTCCATGGCCTTTTCAAAACCGTCATTGTCCAGTGTCAGGCCGTCTTTTTTAACGATATCCGCCGTCAAATCCACGGGAAAGCCGAAGGTGTCATAAAGTTTGAAGACGACCTCGCCGGGAACAACAGTTTGCCCGGCCTTTTTCAGAACGGCCACTTCTTCGCCCAGAATCTTGAGACCGGAATCGAGGGTTTCGATGAAGCGCTGTTCCTCATTGACGACCACTTTTCGGATGAAAGATTCCTTGTCGATCAGATCCGGAAAGGCATCCTTCATGGTCGCGACCACCACGGAGACCACTTCGTTCAGGAAGGGCTTGTCCAGCCCCAGGAGCTTGCCGTGGCGGGCCGCCCGGCGCAGGATCCGTCTTAAAACATAGCCGCGCCCCTCGTTGCTGGGCAGGCATCCGTCGCCGATGAGAAAGGTTACCGCCCGGCTGTGGTCGGCAATGACCCGGATGGACACATCACTGTCTTGACTGGCCCCGTAGGTTTTCCCGCTGATTTTTTCCATGAATCGGATGATGGGCATAAACAGATCGCTGTCGTAATTGCTGTTGACTCCCTGGATGACGGCGGTCAGCCGCTCCAGGCCCATGCCCGTATCGATGTTGGGTTTCGGCAGAGGGTTGAATTTGCCGTCATGATCGCGGTCAAACTGGGTGAACACGTGATTCCACAGTTCCAGGTGACGGTCGCAGTCGCACTCGACGCTGCATTCCTGCCGGCCGCAGCCGACACCGGGTCCCTGATCATAGAGAATCTCCGAGCAGGGGCCGCAGGGGCCGGTTTCGCCCATCATCCAGAAATTGCTTTCCATCCCCATGCGCACGATGCGCTCCGCCGGGACGCCCATCTGTTTATTCCAGATTTCAAAGGCTTCATCATCGTCCTGGTAAATGGTGATCCAAAGCTTATCCTTCGGCAGTCCCATTTTCTCCGTCAGGAACTCCCAACCCCAGGAAATGGATTCTTTCTTGAAATAGTCACCGAAGGAGAAGTTGCCCAGCATTTCGAAGAAGGTGTGATGGCGGGCTGTGAAACCGACATTTTCCAGATCGTTGTGCTTTCCGCCGGCCCGTACTGATTTTTGAGAACTGGCCGCCCGGGTGTAGCCCTTGTCCTCCAGGCCGAGAAAGCAATTTTTGAACTGCACCATGCCGGAATTGGTGAACAAGAGCGTGGGGTCGTCTTTGGGGATCAACCCCGAGCTGGCAACAATCGTATGTCCGTGTTCTTCAAAATACTTCAAAAATTCTGCTCTAATCTGACTGCCTGTCATCATCCCGATATTCCTCCTCTGTGTCTCTGATCATTTCAAATATCAAATCCGGTGTAAACCCCTTGCCCAGCAGATGCTGCGCAAGGCGCCGCTTTTCCCGGCCATCCTGTCGAAGTAGCTTGCCGCCTTTCAATTTTTTCCGGATCACCTGCCGAATGATCTCCCGTTCCGGAACTGCCTGCCGGATTTCCGCGAGGACCTGCTCACGGAGGGTCTTGCCGATGCCCTTTTCCTGCAGACTGATTTCAATCCGGCGATTTCCCGATAACTTGTCTGCGGCCAAATGGCGCGCCCACTGCCGGGCGAAAGCCTCATCATCCAAATAGGTTAATTCATAAAGTCTGGCAACGACACTGTCAATCGTCGGGGAACCAAACTGTTTTTCCTTCAGCTTTGACCGTAACTCCTTTTCAGATCTTGCCCTGGCAGCCAGCAACCGGTAGGCCTTCTGCAGCGCCTTTTCAACCTCGGGATCATCCGCCATCAGGCTTTTTCTTTCTGCTCTACCGGGATCAACCCCAGTTTTTCCCGGACGCCCATTTCGACTTCCTTCA
>JAPLJM010000127.1 GCA_026388595.1 Deltaproteobacteria bacterium | reverse complement strand
TGGATCACCAGCGGCGGCCCTGTGGAGCCCCTCATCGTGATGGATGTCATTCCTGTTTATCCCGAAAACCATGGGGCCATGATCGGCGCCAGCCGCATGGGCGTCGGACTTTACGAGAAGGCCGAAGCCATGGGTTATGCAAGCGATCTCTGCTCCTATGCCTGCTCGGATATTGCCTGCGCCACGGTGAATGGAGGACCGATCGGCGGCCTTCCGAAGCCCGACATGCTGGTGTGCTGTAACAATATCTGCGGGACCGTGCTCAAATGGTATGAAATCCAGGCCCGGTATTTCAACGTGCCGCTGTTCATCCTGGACACCCCGTTCTGCCATACTGAATATAGTCCGGATATCCAGCAGTATGTCCGCCGGCAGATCGACGAATATATTCACTTTCTTGAGGAACATTGCGGAAAGAAATACGATTATGACCGGATGAAGGAAGTGGGGAAGCTCTCTGTCGCCGGCCAGAAACTGTGGCAGGCGGTGCTCGACACGACCATGCACAAGCCCGCCCCTATGAGCGCCTTCGATGCCTTTTTCCACCTTGCCCTGATCGTGACCCTGCGCGGAACCCAGCAGGCCGTGGACTACTATGAAATGCTGCTGGCGGAGATGCGGCAGCGGATTGCCGACGGCATCGGCGCCATTCCCAATGAAAAATATCGCCTGCTCTGGGATAATCTGCCTGTCTGGTACCGGACAAAGTGGCTATCCGAAAAATTTGCTGCGCAAGACGCCTGCCTGGTGGCCGACACCTATACATCGGCCTGGTGCGGTTCGCTTAAATATGTGGATGAAAACAATTTCCTGGAAACCATGGCCGAATGTTACACCCGGATCTATCTGAATATCGGCGTGGATGAGATGGCAGCAACGGTCATGGAGATGGTGGACAAGTACGATGTGGACGGCATCGTCATGCACTCCAACAGAAGCTGCAAACCCTATTCGCTCGGCCAGTATGATATACAGCGGATTGTGGAGAAGCAGAAGGGCATCCCGTCCCTGATGCTGGAAGCCGATATGACGGATGAACGGAAGTTTTCCGAAAGCCAGGTTGAGACGCGCATCGATGCGTTCATGGAAATTTTGCAGGAAAAGAAGAAGTAGGCAAGATCTTTGAAAGAGGAATGGAAGATGGTGAGGGCGGGCGAAATCCCGCCTTTCTTTTTTTTATAAAGTGGGGAGAGAATAAGCTATTTCGGAAAAAAGAAAGGGGCTTACCGGTCAGCGTGAAACCATGCAAGCCCTTGTTTTTATTCTGGTGCCGGAGGTCGGAATCGAACCGACACTTTCGCGAGGAAAGGGGGATTTTGAGTCCCCTGCGTCTCCCAGTTTCACCACTCCGGCACAGGACGCGGATTATATAGAGGGGGGCTCAAATGTCAAGAAAAATGTATTGACAGCAACGGAAATCCTATGTTAATGGGGGCGCATATTAAAACGCTCGCATTCATGGGGTTGTAGCTCAGTTGGGAGAGCGCTTGAATGGCATTCAAGAGGTCGCGAGTTCGATTCTCGCCAGCTCCACCAAACAAAAAAAGGGTTGACCAAACAAAGGTTAGCCCTTTTTTCTATTTTTGATCATTTTCCTCGCCATCGTCCTGCTTTTTTTCATACAAAAGCGGTTTTAACTAAGGAGGACTAAAAACGATAAACGGTCTTTATCTGGAAGAAATGACCCCTAACTGTGTTTTCGGCATACATGTCATAAAGATAGGTTGCCGTAACACCGACTTTGCCGATCCGGTAATAAATATCTGCACCCATGGAGAGGGATTCCCTGGCGCTATCGTTAATTCTCACGCCCTTTAGTTCTCTGTCTCTGCTGATCATCCAGTTAACCGACGGCCCTAATTTCAATTTATCCGTCAGATTATAACCCAAAAGGCATTGCAGATGGATTTCGTCTCCCGGTGTGACATCGGTGCTGTTGTTTTTCAGCCGAAAATAATATTTCGCAACAGCATCGATGCTGAAATCCCCAAGGGCCTTGTACAGGAAGACCATGGGTCTGATGTCATACTGGTTTGAGCCCATATTTACGGATTTTGATGAATCGTATTCACCCGTCGGAAATTTAACGAATAGCATGGGCAAGATATCGATCTTTGTGAAAGGAAGGAAATGACCCGCGCCCACAATGGCATCACCCAGGCCCATGGAGTCCTTGTTCAGGTAGCGGACGTTTGTATATCCGCCCGGAACCAGGGCGGTTGCAACAAAATCGGGGGTGTAATAACAGAATCGGATCAGTTCTTCGGCTTTAAAGAAGCCATAATTATTTTTGCTTGTGCCGCCTTTGGCGTCGGTCAGCTCATCGGCAACATATACGGAAGAGTAGGTCAGAAAATATAGGCCCTTGGGTGCACGGGCGCCGTCATAAAAGTTTATAGCAAATGCGACATCAGGTGTTATATTCATTAAGATTAATACCGATGTTGTGAGTATGCTGAAGACCAAGTTACGCATTGTGAACCTCCAAATATATTGTGGTTTACATTTATACAAAAAAGCGAATTCCTGCAAGAAAAAACAGGTCAGGAATCGGTCCG
>JAPLJM010000296.1 GCA_026388595.1 Deltaproteobacteria bacterium | reverse complement strand
AGAATGCCATCAATCCGTCTCACAAAGGGGATGTGCGTATGTCCGCAAACGAGAATGTCCGGCCTCAGATCGCCCAACTTCGCCGTCAGTCCCGGCCTGGTAATGCTCGGATAGGTCACATCATCCATGGAAAGGGGGCTGCCGTGGACGACCATGAGCATGTGTCCGCTGGGTAGTTGCATGTCAAGCTGATCAGGCAAACCGGACAGGTAAAGCCGGGACTGATGGCTTAAGTTTTCCAGAGTCCAGAGGAGGATCTTGCGCTTTTTAGATTTCATGCCTTGCGCCGCCGACAAGCCCTGCTCGGCTACGATGAGCACTTTCCGGTCGTAATTGCCGATTAGCGCCGGGATCGGCCGATTCTGAAGGAAAAGACAGACCTCATCCGGGAAGGGTCCATAGCCGGTCATATCGCCGGCGCAGATGAACCGTTCAGCCCCGCGCGCCGTCGCGTCGGCAACCGCGGCCTCCAAGGCTGGCATGTTGGCGTGCACATCGGACAAGAAGGCAATCAGCATCGGTAGGCAATCTTTCTTTGCGCTTTTTTCACTAACAGATCCTGCTTTTGAAAGGCTCTCTCCAGCTCCCGCCGGCAGTCGCCCTTAACCTCAAGATGGATATGGAACGAATCGCCGCTTAATTTGCCGGTTAACCTTTTAATAAGACCGGCGTGCGTGCAGTCCAGACCGTCGGCGACGCGCAGCATCCCTGCGAGCCACTCGACAAGCGCACGGTGATGGCCATCCAGGGAGGCGAAGCGTCGGTGCCGCGCTGCGTCAGGAAGAGCCTTACGATGATAACGGGCAATGAGCGCACAGATAAGCCGATCCTGCTCATCAAGCCCCGGGACGTCGAGTTCCTGAATCAGGTCGCAACTGTGCTTGTGGTGTTTTCCTGACCGATCCCGGGACCAGCCGATATCGTGCAGCCGACCGGCGATTTCCAGCAGGCGTCGTTCGCCTGCACCGTAGCCATGAAGAACACGGAGTTCGTCGAAAATGGCCAGCGCGATTATCGTAACCTGCTGATTGTGTGTCGGATCTGGATCATAAGTCTGCGCGGTTTTGCTGACATAGGACATTGTCCGATCCCCGTTGCCCTTTCCCACTCTCTGTACCCCTTATCGCTTCAAACTCTTCTTGCCGATTTTCCGGACCAGTTCTTCGTAAGGCGGTGATTTCACGCCCCCTTTCCGGGCGATCTCGATGAGCGCGCTTTGGCTCCGGATCGGCCTTTCCCCATCCTTCGGCTTGATACGGAGGTACGATCCGTCGGGCTGCATGAGACGAGCCTTCACATTGTCCTTCAGGTAGGTCATCATGATCTCATCCATAATCTGGGTCTTGAGCTCGGTATTATTTATCGGATAGAGAATTTCCGCCCGTTTTTTGAAATTCCGCGGCATCCAATCGGCGCTGCCGGAATAGATCTCGGGATTCCCACTGTTATGAAAGTAGTAAACCCGCGAGTGTTCCAGGAACCGGTCGAGGATGCTGATGACACGGATATTTTCGCTGACTCCGGGTATGCCCGCCCGCAGGCAGCAAATGCCGCGAACGAGGAGGTCAATACGGACGCCGGCCCGAGATGCCTCATAGAGCTTGCGGACCGTCTGCGCGTCAACGAGGGCATTCATCTTGGCGATGATCCGGCCCGGTGTCTTGGGTGTGGATTTCTTGATTTCCCGATCAATGAGGCGATGAATCGTCTCCTGGGTTGTCACGGGCGAGACCATGAATTTGCGGAACATGGAGGCCACCGTGGCCGGGGTGAACATGTCGCCGCCGGTCCAGGAGTTAAAGCCGGTGAGCACGTTGAAGAGCGCGGAGACGTCATTGCCGAAATCAGGATCGCAGGTCATCAG
>JAPLJM010000342.1 GCA_026388595.1 Deltaproteobacteria bacterium | reverse complement strand
CCATGAAAATGCATACCCATATTGTTTCTGAAGTGGATGGAAAGGTGGCGGACATCATCGCCGAACCCGGCGACACCGTTGACGTGGGCGACCGCCTGATGCTCATTTCTGTGGAACCGTAAACGAAGTAGCGAGAATTATTGCATAACCGGCGAAAAATGGTTCACAAGCGGCGAATCAAAGATTTTTCGACTTTCCAGAAATTAAAATAATTTATTGATTTCAAACATATTTTATCCTTAGCATATTTCATGCGAAAAAGATTTTAGCTGCGGTGAAGCCATTTTTCAAAGGTCTCGTATCAGGGTGTTGACGGATTGTGGATGGGGCATCACGGGGTGCTGTTCGGAAAGATGACCAACCGGTCGCCGGGACTGATCTGTTTTTTCGCGGAGATACGGTTCCAGATCAGCAGGGCCGGGAGCGGCACGTTAAAATGTTCGGCAAGGGAAGAAAGGTTATCGCCCTTCTTAACCACGTAGCTATTGTTTTTCTTGTCCGCCAGCCATTGATTTGAAAGGGTTGCGAAACGGTCCTGAAAACCGTCGGTGCTGCCTCTGGGAATCAAGACCCGATGAGTCCCTTCGGAGAGATAATATCCCCTGATTTCCGGATTCAAATCTTTGATGACCTTGAAATAAGTTTTTGCCGCCTGGGCGATCAACTGAATGGGGGTATCCTGGGAACAGGTGACTTCAATCTGATCAAACAGCTCAGGCCCATAGAGGTCTTCCGCGGTCAGATGAAATCCGTATCTTTCCGGATTCGACAGAATCAGTTTAGCCGACAGAATCCTGAAAAGATACTGCTGGGTCTCCAGCGGAAGGTAGAGCTGATAGTAGTTGTCGACCTTCTGAACCAGCATTTCCGCTTTCAATCCTGATTCACCCATGTTGTAGGCTGCTGCCGCCAGGGTCCATGAGCCGAACAGGGCATAGAGCTCCTTGAGATAATTCAGGGCGGCGCCCGTGGCGGCGAAAAAACCCAGGCGTTCATCCGTATTGCCGTTCACTTTCAGATGGTACCTCACGCCCGTTGGTTCCATGAACTGCCATATCCCCTTCGCACCCTTGACCGAACCGGCATGGATTCTCAGTGCACTCTCGGCAATCGCCACATACTTGAGGTCATCAGGCATTCCGTTTTCTTTGAGGGCTTTTTCGATATGGGGCAGATACCGGCCGGAGCGCTTGATCCAGAGGATGACCTGTGGCCGGTTCCCAAGGGAGATGAGGAGCTCTCGCTCCTGGCGCTCCCGGACGTCGCGCATATGCAGCGGTACGGACTCGCCACAAAAAGCCAGCGGCGTGCTGATGCGAATCAGGGCCGGGAGATCGTCCGCTGCCGAGGGGTTGGCTGATTGAGCGGGCATGGCAGGCACCATCATGCAACACAGGCAAAACCCAACCGCCATCAGGAGAATTGAGACCTTTGAAAAATGGCTTCGCCGCGGCTCAAAAATCTTTTTCGCTTCAGACCTGTTCATGTCATATTATGATAAAATACAAGCTTTTAACTTCAATCCTGGAAAGGCGAAAAACCTTTTATTCACCGCTTGCGACCCATTTTTCACCGGTTATGCAATAAAGCGCTCGAATTTTCTTTCTGATCATCATGGAAATCATACCCGGTTCAAGCGCATCATCCAGGAGGACAATTTGTCGCGACCCGAGAAGAGCGTCCCCCA
>JAPLJM010000314.1 GCA_026388595.1 Deltaproteobacteria bacterium | reverse complement strand
TCCCTTGCGGCCCATCTCATCTACAATTCAAGCGGTACCCCAGCAGGGTTGGCAGGTTCATTCCGCGACATTACTAAGCGCAAGCGTGCAGAAGAAGCCCTTCATAAAACTGAGGTGAAGTATCGTCAATTGGCTGAAACGGCACACGATATCATTGTGACGGTGGATCTTAATTTCAAGATTACCTATGTGAATAAAGCTGCCAACAATTTTACAGGGGGGATTGATCCCGTTGGAATGAGCCTCTTAGAGTTTACACCGCCGCATTTGCACCCGCTTCAAGAAGCAATGATGCAGAAAAGGCGTGAAGGCTTTAGCGACATGTTGGCATTTGAATGGGAAATAATTCCTCCCTCTGGAGAAATCGCAATATTTGACATCCGGGCAACATTACTTACAGAAAATGGAAAACCTTCAGGGGTAATGTTCGTTGTGAGAGAAATCACCGAGCACAAAAAGGCGGAAAATGCGCTAAAGGAGAACGAGGCAAAATACCGGACCCTCATTGAAACGACCAACACCGGCTTTGTCATCGTCAACAAAGACGGTTTCGTCCTCGACGCCAATCCGGAATACGTCCGCCTTACTGGTCACGCTCGACTGAGCGAGATCATCGGCAGAAGCATCATCGAGTGGACCTCCGATTATGAAAAGGAAAAGAATGCGGCAGCCATTGGAATCTGCTTTCAGAAGGGGTATGTCCGGAACCTGGAAATTGACTATGTGGATTCCAAGGGCAATGTCACTCCCATTGAAATCAATGCAACCTGTATTGAAACAGAGGGAATGACCCAGATCCTGACCCTTTGCCGTGACATCACCGAGCGCAAGCAGGCGGAGAACTCTTTGCATGAGAGCGAGGAACGATTCCGTTCAATGGTCCAGAGTTTATCCGATATGATATTCATTGTCGACAGGAACGGCCAATTGACCTATGAATCGCCTTCTGTGTCGCGGATGCTGGGTTATCAGCCCGGATATTTCATGGGAAAGTCACCGTTTACACATATTCATCCCGATGACCTTGATCAGGTTTTGAAAGATATGGACGAGGTTTTTCGATTGGTCAATGCTGGCATTCCGACGGAGTTCAGGCACCGGAAGGCGGATGGCACATGGGCTTATTTAGAAGCCCTTGGCAGCAACGAGCTTGAAAGTCCGGGTATCCAGGGCATCATTCTCACCGTGCGTGATATTTCAGAGCGTAAGCGGGTGGAGCAGGCCCTGCGGGAGCGTGAGATCCTTTTCCGTGGTACTTTTGAACAAGCCGCAGTTGGAATGGCACATGTTTCTCTCAAAGGTCTTTTCATCCGTGTCAATCAAAAGTTCTGCGATATTGTGGGGTATGGAAGAGAGGAAATGCTTACTTTGACCTTTCAGGAGATTACATATCCTGATGACCTGGGTAAGGATTTGAATTATGTTCAGCAAGTCTTAGAAAATCTGATTGATACCTACTCCTTGGAAAAACGATATATACGCAAGGACGGACTTTTAATATGGGCCAATCTGACGCCCATGATCTCAACAATGTGCTGGGGGTGCTGGTGGGATACTCGGAGCTGCTTCGGGAAAAGCTGCCTGAGGGCAATATGTTGAGAAAGTATGCCGATAACATTCTTCAATCCAGCATCAGAGGCGCGGCGATCATTCAGGATCTTCTGACGTTGGCCAGGAGGGGCGTAACCGTTTCGGAAGTGATGGATCTGAATAGAGTTATCCGCGATTATCTCAAGACACCCGAGTTTGAGAATCTGAAGGATCATCACTGGCAGGTCAAGTTTTTGACTGAGCTTGAAGAGGGGCTCCTGAATATCAAGGGATCTCCCGTCCATCTGAGCAAAACCTTGATGAACCTGATCTCCAATGCCGCAGAGGCCATCTCCGGCAGGGGAGAGGTGACGATCAGAACAGAGAACCGCTATCTGGACCAGCCCATCCAGGGATATGATGAGGTGAAGGAGGGAGATTATGTGGTCCTGACAGTTTCCGACACGGGCATGGGAATCTCCGCTGATGACCTGGGCAAGATCTTCGAGCCCTTCTATACGAAGAAAGTGATGGGAAGAAGCGGGACGGGACTGGGACTGGCCGTTGTCTGGGGAACGGTGAAAGATCATCATGGATACATAGACCTGCAGAGTGAGGAGGGCAAGGGGAGCACCTTTACCCTCTATTTCCCTGTGACCCGGGATGAACCAGCAAACACTGAAAAGACGACAGACCTTGAAACATATAGGGGGCGGGGTGAATCCCTCCTGGTGGTGGACGATGTGCAGGAACAGCGTGAGCTGGCCGGCAGCATGCTGGGGAGCCTTGGGTACCAGGTTGAGTCTGTTGCCAGCGGGGAGGCGGCGATTGAGCACATAAAAAACAAAAAAGCGGATCTGGTGGTGCTGGATATGATCAT
>JAPLJM010000341.1 GCA_026388595.1 Deltaproteobacteria bacterium | reverse complement strand
GGGATCTCGGACAGGCGCTGGAACGGGTATAATGATATGATCGAGGTATAAACGTTTATGGATATAAACTCTCTGGGGATCGTTGAACCCCAATATTTTACCTTTGCCGCTCCGCCGGACCGGCTCCTGCTGGAGTCGGGACGGATGCTGGGGCCGGTAACGCTGGCTTATGAAACCTACGGCCGTTTGAATGCCGAGAAGTCCAACGCCATTCTGGTCTGCCATGCCCTGTCGGGGGACGCCCACGCGGCGGGCTTCCATCCGGGCGAGGCTGCGCCGGGCTGGTGGGACACCATGATCGGACCGGGCAAGGCCTTCGATACGGAGCAGTATTTTGTCATCTGCTCCAACGTTGTCGGTGGCTGCAAAGGCAGCACCGGGCCGTCTTCCATCAATCCGGAGACGGGGAAACCGTACGCCCTGGATTTTCCCATGATCACCATCACCGATATGGTGAACGCCCAGCTCCGCCTGATCGATTTTCTGGGAATCGGGAAACTTTTTTGTGTTGTCGGCGGTTCCATGGGAGGGATGCAGGCCCTCCAGTGGGCTTCTGCCTATCCGGATCGGGTCCGGGCGGCGATCCCGATGGCCACGGCCCTGAAACAGTCGCCGCAGCAGATTGCCTTCGACGAGGTGATCCGGCAGTCCATCATGGCGGACCCGGACTGGCGTAAAGGAAACTATTACGAACACGGCCAGCCCAACAAAGGGCTTGCCGTAGCCCGGATGATCGGTCACATTACCTTTATGAGCGATCAGTCGATGGAAGAGAAATTTTCCCGGAAGCTGAAAAACGGCAATTATAGTTTCACCTTCGCCGATGATTTCGAGGTGGAGGGCTATCTGCGCTACCGGGGAGATAACTTTGTCAAGCGTTTTGACGCCAATTCATACCTTTACATCACGAAGGCCATGGATTACTTCGATCTGTCGGATGGACTTTTCCTGCCGGGCGTGAAAGCGACGAAGACGCGTTTCTTGGTTATTTCTTTTACCTCGGACTGGCTCTATCCGTCCCATCAGTCCCAGGAGATCGTCCGGCTCCTCAAACGGCGGCGTATCGCAGCGACCTATTGCGATTTGAAATCGACCTATGGGCACGACGCGTTCCTGGTGGAAGTGGAAGAGGAGACACGGTTGATCAGCAGTTTCTTGGGGAATATTAAAACCTCCCTCTCCCCGCAAATCATTCCCGCCGGGGAAGAGAAGTTTCTGATGAGGGGTGCGAAATGAATGAGAGACTGGATCACCGGATCATCTGCGAGCTTGTTTCTCGCAATGGCAACGTCCTGGACCTCGGCTGCGGCGACGGTTCGCTGATGTCTCTGCTGGTCCGGGAAAAGAATGCCTCCGTCCAGGGGATCGAACTTGATGACGAGGCGGTTCATCGATGTGTGGAGAAGGGATTGACCGTCTTTCAGGGAGACATTGAAAGCGGTCTTGCGGACTATCCCGACCATTCCTTTGACGATGTCATTCTGAACCAGAGCATGCAGGAGGTCAGGAAGGTAGATTTCGTCATCCAGGAATGTCTGAGGGTCGGGAAGCGGGTTATTGTCGGTTTTCCGAATTTTGCCCATATCAACGCACGGTCAACGATCTTCTTCAAGGGAAAAACCCCGGTGACCCGATCGTTGCCGCATTTTTGGTATGCGACGCCGAACGTCCGCTTCCTGAGCATCCGGGATTTTGAAGATTTTTGCCGGAGTAAGGGTTTACGGGTTCTGAAGGCCGTCTATCTGGGTGCCGGGAGGACCCTGACCT
>JAPLJM010000410.1 GCA_026388595.1 Deltaproteobacteria bacterium | reverse complement strand
CTGCCATGAGACCTTTTATGCAAAGCCCTCAGCGCATCGATATGAACGTGTACGGGTCGTGCGGAAATGCCTGATATTCGCTATGTCTGCCTGTCGGACCTGCACCTGGGTGAGGAGGACAGCCTGCTGACCCGCTTGCAGGATGGGGATGTCGATCCGTCCCGTCCAAGCCCGGCCATGATCGGGCTGGCGGATTGTCTGCGCCGTCTGGTTAAGGCCAACCGGGACCGGCAAAAACCGACCCTTATTCTTAACGGCGATATTCTTGAATTGGCCCTGGCCCACGACAGTCAGGCGGCGATGGTTTTTCAGCGATTCGTGGAATTGATCCAGCCGGAGGGCGATGCGCTCTTTGACAGGCTGATCTTTATCCCCGGCAACCACGACCATCACCTCTGGGAACTGGCGCGGGAGACCCAGTACGCAAACCACATCAGGCAGCATCTGGCTCCCGGCGATCCTCTGCCTGAACCGTGGCACGCCACCAACCTGTTCGTGGAAAAAGACCCGGATCTGGTCATCTCCGATTATCTGACCAATCTTGTCGGTCAATGCCGCAATGTTAAGCATTTCGAGATTCAAACGGCCTATCCCAACTTCGGCCTGTTCCGTAATGATGCGGATCGGTGCGCCATCTTTCATCACGGCCATTTCGTGGAATCCACCTACCAGCTTATGAGCACGCTCAAAAACCTGACTTTTCCCGGCCGTCAGCAGCCATTGCAGGTCTGGGATATCGAGGCGGAAAACTTCGCCTGGATCGATTTTTTCTGGTCGACCCTGGGGCGTTCCGGAGATGTCGGACAGGACATGGAAATCATCTACGAAAAAATGCTGGACCGGTCACAGTTTAGCCGTCTTCTGGATACGCTGGTACAGAGCGTCAGGAAGCGCTATGGCCTGCGGTACGCTTTCGCAGCCTTTGTTCTGCGGTTTTTTCTTCTGCGGAAGCTGACAGGCACGGAACGGTCAAAAGCGGATACCCTGTTGAGCGGCAGCGCCGGTACGGGGCTCCGGGGCTATATCGAAGGCCCCCTGCGCGAGCAGATAATGCTGAAACGAGCGACCGCGCCTGTCGGGATGACGTTTGTCTTTGGCCACACACATAAACCTTTCCAGCAATGGATGAACTTTTCGGGATACCCGCGGGCGGTTTCCGTTTACAACAGCGGGGGCTGGGTGGTGGAAGGCGAGGAAGCCCTGCCGCTGCACGGCGGGGCCGTCATCCTGCTGGATGAATCGCTACGGGCGGTTTCCCTTCGGATGTTCAACGAAAGGGATAATCCCGCAAAATATGCCGTCCAGGTGGAAGCGGCAACGGCCGGCGAAGCATGCCCTTTCCATCAGCAGATCAAAGGGCTGGTCAATCCCTCACAGGACCCCTGGAAGGCATTCTCGGACACGGTTGCCCGGGAAGTGAATGAAAGAATTGATCATTTGCGACGACGGGTTCGTCGGTAGAGAATCTTGAGCGGCGGCGATGTCATCTTTCAAAGGAGAAAGCATGGAAACCATCTATCTTGACCACAGCGCGACGACACCTTTAGACCCCGAAGTCCTGGGGGCCATGATGCGCTATTTTGCCAATCATTACGGGAATCCCTCCAGCATTCACAGCTTCGGGCGGGAGGCGAAAGGCGCCCTTGATCGGGCAAGGGGGCAGGTGGCCGCCCTGATCGGCGCTGATCCTCCGGAGATTGTCTTCACGGGCGGCGGTACGGAGGCGGACAACATGGCCCTGATGGGAAGCGCCTTTGCCGAAACCTCGGGAAGAAACCACATCATTACATCCGCCATCGAGCACCATGCCGTGCTCAATCCCTGCAAATATCTGGAGACGAAGGGCTTTGCCGTAACCTATCTGCCCGTGGACGGCCAGGGGGTGATCAACCCGGAAGACGTGCAGCGGGCCATGACGGAAAAAACATTTCTCATCAGCATCATGCATGCCAACAACGAGATCGGGACCCTCGCGCCTTTGTCCGAGATCGCGGGCATAGCCCGGGAAAGAAAAATCCTGGTCCATACGGATGCCGTTCAGTCCGTCGGCAAGATCCCCGTGCAGGTGAACGATCTGGGCGTGGACCTCCTGTCGCTGGCCGGCCACAAGCTCTATGGCCCCAAGGGCACGGGCGCCCTC
>JAPLJM010000346.1 GCA_026388595.1 Deltaproteobacteria bacterium | reverse complement strand
CGATGCCGTCGCCGAGAGATGGATGTCGCCGGGCGGCAGGTTCGGTGTAAACGCTTCGCCGAAAAGGATGTCTCCAACCCTTTGAACCGCCGTGTATTGTTTTTCCATTTCCTCGTCCGGATGAAGGGCAAGATCAATGAGAATGGGCCTTCTATCACCATAGAAAGGTAGAGCATATTCATAGTCGCCCCTGCCGAGCATATCTTCCTTCTCGACCCCTGTCATGGCTTCTATCGCCCGATTCCACGCAATGACCCTGCCTTCCTTATCGAGGACAAGGGTGGCATCGGGTAAAAACTCAACGATGTCGGAAAGTCGCTGTTGGTTCTCTCTTAATTCTTCCACTTTTTGCCTGTGGTCAGTTATATCCTGAATCGCAACAACCGTTCCTGAAGAGAGATCTTCCGCCTGAAGCGGCGCGGCTGTCAAGATAACATCACGGAAAACGACATCTTTCCGCCGAAGTCTTGTTTGGACAGAAGCCAGTCCGCGTTCCGAGAGGCTTGCGTACAACTCCCGACCCACCCGGTCATATTCCTCTTCGTTCTCGTACAGCATCCGGGTTGTATGTCCGATGACATCGGACTCAGAATAGCCGAAGCTTTCGTACCAGGCTTTGTTAGCACTCTGATAAACGCGGTCTTTCATGATGCAAAGGCCGACAGGGGCTGCTTTGAACACACTGCGGAGCGTTGCTTCACTCTCCTGCAGCGCCTCCTCCGCTTTTCGTCTCCGTCCAACCTCCTCAATCAAAATCTGTGTCCTGAAAAACATGTAAATAATAAACCCCATACCCATCACGAACAGAACAGCAATCAACATGAGTCTGTTCCGGAAGCCCTGCAATGCACCCGTCACCTCATCCTCGGGTGTGGCGATGACAATGGACCAGAAGTTGTTTCCCAAACGGACGGGCATGAACACAGCTTGCTTGGTTGTTTTAGTGATGATGCTTTCCCGGACGCGATCAAACTGATAGGTCGTGGCACCCTGTTCACCCCGTGTCATCTTTTCAGCCATGGCAAGAATATCGGGAAAATCCCTGCAATTGTCGAATACGGAGTTGCCAACATGACCGGGGACCGGACAGGAAAGTTCAGTGCCGTTTCTGCTGACGACCCAGGCGTAACCGTCTTGGCCGATCCGGATATCCTCGACATAACGCCTGGCGATGAAGTCGAACGGGAAGAGCAGGGCTATCGTACCGTTGAAGCTACCCCGCCTGAAGACAGGGACATGCATGATTATGGTCTTTAAACCGCGCCGGTTGGTAAAAACGTCGCTCACCACAATCTGACGCGTGCGCCTGACCTCCTGAAAATCTTCAATCTTGGTTACGATCTGGTGGATTACTTTTGGATCGTAGGGCTCGGGATGCACAATCCGGCCCTGACTGTCGATCCGAGTGATAATGCTGACCTCTCCGGCATGGGAAGAATAAAACTCACGCATCATCTTCTTCCCGGTTTCATCAAGGACCACAATATGCTCATTTTTAGCCATACTTTGCAGCATCGCGATATGGTCATTGAAGAACATTTCAATGCCTTTTGCAGACTGCTTCGCAAGAATCATCTGTCTTGCATTGAGGTCCTCGATCATTTCGCGTCTGACGTTCTCATAGGTTCGGTAGATAAGGACATAGCTGGCCAGCAAGAAAAGCAGTAAAATGATGATGTATCTCCAATGACTTAAAATATAATTGCGTGCTGCCTTTTCCATCATTCCTCACGCCTCCTTCTTGCGCTGTTAAGAAATTTCAGCGAATCTGACCTCACTCGATTACCTGTAACACATGTTTTGTTAAATCTTCGCGGTTTTCTGGCGGGTCACAAATCGAAATGATTTTATGCAGGAGGAATCAAGATCACTCCCTTTCGGGAAGAAAAACATTTCCACAAGTACCCATCAACCGGATGAACCTTTTTTTGTGACGTCGCTATATTCATCGGTACATGATTCTCTATTTCAGTCGCTGTCGTCATCCTGCGCTTCCGGCCTGATGGCGGCATCGTCCATTTCACTGGCATCCACCGGCGCAGCGTTTCCGGGGATCGTCCCTTCCAGAAAACATTCATAAATCGCGCCTTTGGCGCCTTTTTTCACCGGGGCGCCCGAATGGGAATCCACCCG
>JAPLJM010000398.1 GCA_026388595.1 Deltaproteobacteria bacterium | reverse complement strand
CCGCCGGCCTCGCCATCCGTCAGGCCCCCGGCGCCAATGCCCTGGAAACGGCCGAGGCCGTCAGAAAGAAAATGGCGGAGATGAGCCGCTACTTTCCGCCGGGGATGAAGGTCGTCTACCCTTACGACACTACCCCCTTTGTCCGGGTAGCGATCAATGAAGTGGTAAAGACGCTTTTCGAGGCGATCTTCCTCGTTTTCCTGGTCATGTGGCTATTCATGGGCAATCTCCGTGCGACGCTCATCCCCACAATTGCCGTGCCCGTTGTGATCCTGGGCACTTTCGCCGTCCTGGGGGCCTTCGGGTTTTCCATCAACATGCTGACAATGTTCGCCATGGTGCTGGCCATCGGCCTGCTGGTGGATGATGCCATCGTCGTGGTTGAGAATGTGGAGCGGATCATGGCCGAGGAGGGGCTTTCGCCCCGGGAAGCCACGGCCAAATCCATGGAGCAGATCACGCCGGCCCTGATCGGCATCGGTCTGGTCCTTGCGGCTGTTTTCGGCCCCATGGCCTTTTTCCCCGGCTCGACGGGGGTCATCTACCGTCAGTTCTCCATCACCATCGCCACGTCCATGCTCCTGTCCGTGGTCGTGGCCTTGATCCTGACACCGGTGCTTTGCGCCTCCCTCCTCAAACCGGTAGCCAAGGGGCATGAGGCGGCGGAAAACGCCGTCTTCTTTCTGCGACCGTTTTTCCTATGGTTCGACCGGGCCTTTTTCGGGTTAAGAGACCGCTATATCCAACTGGTCGGCCGCTTCCTTTCCCGCAAAAAGCGCTATATGGCGGTTTTCTGCATCATTCTCGTCCTTCTGGGATTTCTTTTTATGCGGATGCCTACGGGCTACATTCCTGATGAGGACCAGGGCATTCTGCTCTGTCAGATATTGATGCCCACGGGAGCCACCCTGGAGCAGACCAAGGGCGTTGCCGACGACGTCCAACGCTATTTTCAGGAAAAAGAAAAAGAGGCGGTGGATTCATGCATGACCATCGTCGGCATCGGTTTTTCCGGCCGGGGGCAGAACAACGGCATGGTGTTTGTCAAATTGAGAGACTGGCACCTGCGCAATCGGCAGGACCTGAGGGTAAAAGCCATTGCCGGCCGGGCCATGGGAGCCTTTTCCCGGATGCGCAACGCCTTGGTCTTTGCCTTTCCGCCCCCCGCCGTCTCCGAGATGGGCAACGCCCGGGGTGTGGATTTCCAGTTGCTGGACCGGGGCGGACTCGGTCACGCCGCTTTGATGAACGCCCGCAATCAGCTCCTGGGCATGGCGGTGAAGGACCCGCGCCTGGCCAATGTCCGTCCCAACGGTATGGAGGATGTTCCCCAATTCCGGATCGATGTGGACTGGGAAAAGACGGGGGCCATGGGCATCCCCTTGCCTTCCGTTCACAATACCATCGCGGCGGCCTTCGGCGGCACCTATGTCAACAATTTCATCCAGTCCGGGCGGGTCAAGAAGGTTTACGTTCAGGCCGACGCCCCTTACCGCATGCTCCCCAGGGACTTGGAGAAACTGTTCGTACGCAATGCCGCCGGGCAGATGACGCCCTTCGCCTCCTTCGCCTCGACACGCTGGGCGACAGGTTCCCCACGGCTAGAGCGCTTCAACGGCTTCCCGTCCCTGAATATCTGGGGCGAGCCGGCACCGGGGAGAAGTTCCGGCGAAGCCATGCAGGCCATGGAAGAGATCACGGCCAAGTTGCCCCAGGGGATCGGCTTTGACTGGTCCGGCCTTTCCTACCAGGAGCGGATGGCCAAGTCCCAGGCGTCCCTCCTCTATGCCTTT
>JAPLJM010000304.1 GCA_026388595.1 Deltaproteobacteria bacterium | reverse complement strand
ATGAATACCTTCAATTCCGGCTTGCCCGCCTCCAGCGTACTGTCCACATCTACAATTCCCGGCCGTTTCGCAAATTCCGAGGTAATCTGTTTTGTATAGCTCTGCAAGGTGTCCAAATCAAGGCCCCTGATGGCATACTGGATAGGCACATTACGGATGCCTCCTCCGATCAGTGAGATATCTTCCGCCGTTCCCTTTATTCCGGGGATCTCATTTATTTTCCGTCTGATTTCCGCCTTGAGTTGCTCCTGACTCTTGTTTCTTTCCGCTTTTTTCTTCAAACCGGTAACCAGGGTCGTCTTATTGATCTGTCCCACCCCGCCGGCAGCGAATCCCTGAATATAGAAAACCCAGCTTACCTCGGGAAAGGATTTGACGATCACCTCTCCCTTTGTGAACAGTTCGTTGGCCTGGTCGATGGAATAATCGATGGGCGCCTCCATGCGCACCAAGAACTGACCCTGATCTTCCGCCGGAACAAATTCTTTCCCGATGAATTTCGTAATAT
The DNA here is from genome assembly GCA_026388595.1 of Deltaproteobacteria bacterium. Taxonomy (GTDB): domain Bacteria; phylum Desulfobacterota; class Syntrophia; order Syntrophales; family Fen-1087; genus JAPLJM01. The sequence continues at coordinate 3,751 of JAPLJM010000304.1, read as the reverse complement.
AGAGGCTGAATATGAATATGACCAGCGCCAGCAGAAGTACCGTTTTGCGATATTTTAAGGATAATTCGAGAACACGCCGATAGGCATCTTCCGTTGTTTTATAAGCCTTCTCCAGCCCATCGCCGATTCGCGATAATAAGGAAAAGCGGGATGGCACCAGGGCTTTCGTTTTATGCGCCTTGCGCTTAAGAAAGCGGGAGGCCATCATCGGTGTCAAGGTGAAAGAAACAATCAGCGAGACCATGACCGAGAAGACAACGGTCAATGCAAACTGCCAGAAAAACCTTCCGATGATGCCCTTCATGAAGGCCACGGGCAGAAAGATGGCCACGATGGCCAGTGTGGTTGCCATGACCGCCAGACCGATCTCCGAAGTGGCGAAGGCGGCGGCTTCTCTCGGTTCCATGCCTTCTTCGATATGCCGGTAGATATTTTCAATAACAATAATGGCGTCGTCGATCAATATGCCGACAGAAAGCGACAACGCGAGCATGCTCATGTTATTGAAGGTGAAGTCAAAGGCTTTCATGATCGTGAACGTGGCAATGACGGATACCGGCAGAGCTACGGCGCTGATCAGGGTCGTCCGCCAGTTTCTCAGAAAGAGGAAAACGGCGAGGACCGCCAGCAGACCGCCTATAATCAGGTGACCCTTGACTTCATTGATGGACCGGTTGATGAAGTTGGACTGGTCGAAGGCGATATTGATTTCCATGCCCGGCGGCACGGTCTTTCGGATATTGGACAGCTCCTTTTTGACACCGTCGATGATGGCGACGGTATTGGTGCCAGTCTGTTTCTGGATTCCGATACCGATGCAGGGTTTGCCGTTGAAACGCGCAAGGTTCCTTTTTTCCTCCATCCCGTCTTCGGCTCGGCCGATGTCCCGGATGCGTACCGGGGCGCCCTTGTAATAGGCAACGATCAGGTCATTGAAATCCTGAATCCGGGGGAATTCTCCCTTGATTTTGATGGAATATTCCTTGGTGGCACTCTCAATCCGGCCGCCGGGAAGCTCGACGTTTTCACGCCCCAGTGCTTGGGCGACGTCACCAGGCGCTATCTGATAGGCCCGGAGTTTGTCGGTGTCCAGCCAGATCCGTCCTTGCCGCAGCCGCATGCCGGCCAGACGCAAGGCCCCGACACCCTCGATCCGCTGCAGTTGTTCTTTCAGAATTTCATTCGTATAGGTCGAAAGATCACGGACCGATTGCGAACCGGTCACCATGAGCCACAAAACGGGTGTGGCGTCGGGGTCCACTTTCTGAATCACCGGTTCGAGAACGTCTGTCGGCAGCTTTGAGCGAATCGTGGAAACCTTTTCACGTACATCCTGTACGGCCAGATCGATGTTCCTCTCCAGCACGAACTCCACCGTAATATTGGAGACGCTTTCCATGCTGGAGGACGTGATGGTTTTTACGCCGTTGATCGTACTGATGGCCTCTTCGATCTTGTCGGTCACATCGATGTCCATGATTTCGGGGCTGGCACCCTTGAGCTGCGTGTTGATGCTGACGATGGGAAACTCCACCTTCGGATAGAGGTCCACACCGATCTCCGGGTAGCTGACGAGCCCCAGCACCACCAGGGCGGTGATAAACATGGTTGCAAAAACGGGTCGTTTGATCGATGTCTCAGCGAGCCACATTGACTTTTACCCCTTCCGCCAGATTGTTCTGTCCCACCACGACCAACTGTTCGCCGCCTTTCAAGCCCTCCACAATTTCCATGAATTCCCCGTATTTGCTGCCGACCTGTACGAATTGCTCCTTCGCCTGGCCGCCATCGACCACAAAAACCTTGACCTTATTGTTTTCATAAAGCAGCGCCGTAATGGGCACAAGAACCTTGTCCCCTGCCGCACCGGTGTAAAGGGTCACGCGGGCAAATAATCCGGGTTTGAGAATCATCTGGGGATTGGGCACCAGGGCCTCTGCCTGCAGGGAACGGGTCCTTTCTTCAAGGTTCGGATAAATAACACTCAGTTTGCCTTGAAACTCCCGACCGGGAAAGGAGTCTACCTTAAAGACACATTCCTGACCGGTCTTCAGACGGGCCACATCCTTCTCCGTTACGGTAAAGCTCAACTTGATCGGATTGTTGCGGACCAATACCAGCAACGGTGTGCCGTTCCGGATATAGTCCCCGGGCGTGACCTTCTTTTCTTTGATGACACCGGCCATGGGTGCATTAATCCTGGTCTTGGCCAGTTTTTCCTTGGCCAGATCAAGGGTCCCTCTGGCTCGATCCACTTCACCCTCGGCCAGCAAACGCCGGGCAACAATGTCGTCATACTGCTGGCGAGTGACCAGCGCATCTTTATAGAGGGCTTCCTTGCGTTCAAACTCGACTTTGGCATTGGCCAGACTGGCATCCATTTGACGCAGGGCTGCTTCGGCCCGGTTTAGTTCCAGGCGGTAATCCGTGTCATTGATCTGGGCCAGCAGTATCCCATTTGAAACAATCGATCCCTCCTGAACCTTGAGCACTTTAAGGATCCCGTCGATCTCGGAACTGATCATCACCTCCTCATCGGATTTCAGGGTACCCACCGACTCGACAAAAGGCTTTAAGGATCGCTTCTCCACGACCATTATCCGCACGTTGACTACCTTTTCCTTGACGGCTTTTTCTTCTTTCTTGAAACATCCCGTAACGGTCAGGGCCGCACATAATAAAGCAAGTGAAAGAAGGATTGTCACTGCCTTGTAACGAGGCCCGGATAATCGATATTGATGACTTAAAAACGGATAATGTTGCATTTAAATTATTCCTCCCCCTGGATAAAACCAATTAATTCTTCGCCAATACCTCTTTGAGCAACACCCCTGTTGCCCGTTTCATTCTCATAACGGCCATTTGATAATTATATCCTGTATCCGAGACTTTTCGCTCCGCCGACACCAGCAGCGTATTGGCATCCATCACGTCAATGCTGTTCGCCAGGCCGAATTCAAACTGCCGGGCGATGGCCTGGTAATTATCTTTGGCAAACACCAGTTGATCTTCCATAAACTTCAGCGTTGACTGTTGTGTCATCAGATCCAGATAAGCCGATTGAACGTCGATCTCAATTGTTTTTTTCAGGTCGTCATACAGAAGGCCGCTCTGCTTCTCTTTTGATCTGGCTTCCTTCACCTCCGCCTGCCGCAATCCCCCTTCAAAAATGGGAAAATTCAGGGCGACGCCGGCATAGATGCTTTCCCGGTTGATCGTTCCCGCAGGCGGTGATTGATCCAATCCTGAGTAAACACCGGACAGGGAAAGACTTGGCCAATGGGCCCCTTTAGCATATCGGACCTGGTCCTCCGCCTGCTTTTTCTGTATATTCAGCCCTTTCAGATCGGAGCGTTCAGACAGTGCCACGGCTTGATACGTATTGATAGGCGAGACATCCTTGCTGGCGGGCGCCTCTTCCTTCAACTGCACGTCATCCTTAAGCCCCACAGCCCGTTTTAACTGCGCCAACGCCAGCGTCAAGCTATTTCCGGCCGTCATGCGGTCCGCCAGCGCCCCTGATAATTCCGCCTCGGCGCGCAAAAGAACGGTCTTGGTCACTTCACCGACGCGCAAGCGCTTGTCGGCGGCCGTGCGATACGTTGACAGCCTTTCCACATTGGCGTCGGCAATGTCCAGATTCTTTCTGGCCTTCAACACGTTATAGTAGGCAAAGGCGACGGCAAGGAGATAGTCTTCTTTAATGGCATAAGTGTCTAAACGATTCTTTTCCACATTGTCCCTGGATATT
>JAPLJM010000360.1 GCA_026388595.1 Deltaproteobacteria bacterium | reverse complement strand
AGCTCCCAGGGTTGCGTATTCCCCCAGGACGGCGCCCAGCGCGCCGCCTCAAGGATTTCCCGAAGGACTTCTCCGGGGATTTCGTCCTTCCTGAATTTCCGGATACTCCGCCTCCCTCTGATCGCTTCTGCTAATGTCATGGATGCCTCCTTGTTATATTATAACTGGTAAACGCTTACGGTCGCCGTTTCAACAGTTGATTGCAGAAAACTGTTTGCACCGGCTCGTCCTTTTGATTCAGGGTGATGCACCGGAAACGAACCGTACCACGGTCGGAACGGGAGGTGGACGGGCGGACCTCGATGACTTCGGCGGCCGCCCGCAACGTGTCGCCGGGACGGACAGGTCGGAGCCACCGCAATTCGTCAAAGCCCGGCGATCCTAAATTGCCGCTCAGTATACCGGTCTGCAGCAGGAGGCGAAAGGTGACGGCGATGGTGTGGATGCCGCTGGCGATGAGACCGCCGTAAATCGATCCTTCTGCCGCCTCCCGATCCATGTGAAAGGGCTGCGGATCGAAGTGCATGGCAAAATCAATGATGGCGCTCTCCGTCATGGTCATGCCGGGCGATTCAAAGCGATCTCCCGGTTTGAAGTCTTCAAAATAATAGGTGGTCATCGTCTCCCTTTTTCACCGGTTATGCAAAAAACTCGTGTTTGTTTTTGTGGCTTAAAGACGTCTTTCCATAATGAAATCGGCAATGGTCAGCAGGCAGGTCTTGGCTTCGGAATTCCCGAAGGCATCCAAAGCGGCTTTGCCCTCGTCAATGTAGGTTCTAGCCTTGTTTAATGCAGCGCTGATGCCGTCGTAGCGGTTGATGATGGCTACGATTTCCCGGACAGCGCTTCCATCCGCACCTTTGTTTTCAATGATTTTTCTGATGCGATCTTTTTCGTCGTCGGTGCATTTTTTCAAGGTGTAGATCAGGGGGAGGGTCATCTTCCCTTCTTCCAGATCCTTGCCGATGGACTTGCCGAATTCCTCTTCCCGGGCGGTGTAATCCAGGGTATCGTCAGTGATCTGAAAGGCAGAACCGAGCCGGATACCGAACTTCGCCAGGGCATCGATCTGCTCTTTCGCGGCCTTTCCCAGGATCGCGCCCGAGGCGCAGGCTGCCGACATGAGGATGGATGTCTTTTTCTCGATGATGGTCAGGTATTCCTCTTCGGTGATGTCCAGATCGCCGCATTTGACGAGCTGAAAGACCTCGCCCTCGGACATGACGTTGGTCGTGGCGGACATCAGTTTGATCACGGCCAGGTTGTCGTCATCGGCCATCAGCTTGAAGGCTTTGGAGTAGAGGAAATCGCCGACGAGGACGCTTGCCGCATTGCCCCAGACGTTGTTCGCCGAGACCTTCCCCCGCCGGGTTTCGGCCTGGTCGATCACATCGTCGTGCAGCAGGGTTGCCGTGTGGATGAATTCGATCACGGCAGACAGGGTGTAACATTTCTCACCCCGGTAGCCGCAGAGCTCGGCGCAGATCAGCAGCAGAAGGGGGCGGAATCTTTTACCGCCGCTGCCGACGAGATGCTGAATGATTTCGGGAATCAGATTGATTTCGGAGCGGAGGTGAACATCCATGCGCCCCTCGACGCGCTTCAGGTGATCGCCGTAACGTTGAAACACATCCTGCATCTGCATAAAGGGGTCCTTGAGATTTAATTTTCGGACTATATTTTAACGATCCGCGATTGTCAAATGATATGAAACCCTGAATCTACCGGAGCCGCGGGTCCAGCGAATCCCGAATGCCCTCTCCCAGGAGGTTGTAGCCGAGAACCGTGACGAGAATGGCCAGGCCGGGGTAGAGGGAAAGCCACCAGGCGATGTCGATGTTGTCCTTCCCGGCAGTGAGGATGTTGCCCCAGCTTGGCGTGGGCGGCTGGACCCCGATGCCCAGAAAGCTCAGGGCCGACTCCGTCAGGATGGCGCCGGCGATTCCCAGGGTTGCGGCGACGAGGATGGAGGCCATGGCATTGGGCAGGATATGGACAAAAATGATCCGGAGATCGCTTGCCCCGATAACCCGGGCCGCCAGGACAAAATCCCGTTCCTTCAGGGAGATGAAATCGGCGCGGACCAGGCGCGTGATGCCCATCCAGCCCGTCAGCCCGATAATAATCATGATATTCCAGATGGAGGGTTCCAGGATGGCAATGACGGCGAGGATCAGGAAGAACGCGGGAAAGCAGAGCATGATGTCCACAAACCGCATGATGACGGCGTCCACCCACCGGCCGTAATAGCCGGAAACGGCGCCGAGAATCGCA
>JAPLJM010000123.1 GCA_026388595.1 Deltaproteobacteria bacterium | reverse complement strand
TGTCGCACAGCGGATCATGAATAAGTCCCTGTTCAACGAAAAGATGGAATTCAACGACAAAGTCGATTTCATGGGAAAGGAAGATCTTCCCTGGCTATATGAAGAAGCCAGGAGAAATACGCCGCACGTGATGGTCGCCTTGTGGATTTCCATGTCCATGCAGGACTACAGGCCGGTCCTGAAGGATATAACGGCGCCGTGCCTGATCACATTCGGATGTGAAAGCAATTATTACCCCCCGGGAAATTACGCCTACATGAAAGACCAAATCCCTCAAGCCAGGGTGATCCCTTTTGAAGGATGCGGCCATGCCCTGCATATCCAGGATCCCGAAAAATTCAACAGAGAATTGATTGCTTTTCTGAAAGACGAGTCGTTTTTTTAGAAAGATCGGTATTGTGAGAAGCATCGGATGGCCAGAAAACAATAGACGAACAGGAACGATCGTTATTCATCCTGACATCCCCGTCAATACCCTGGTGGAAGGGATTTGAATTTGTAATGGAAATCAGGCTTGCGGTGAGACAGGATGGGCAGGACGATTGGTCTCTGCCTTGATTTGATGAGGTGGGTTAGGTCAACTCCTCTGCTGCCTCATGCAACAGGCGGTGTGCCGGTTGGTTTGTCCAAATTTCAAATGCAATGCCAGAATATATTTGATATACAATGCGACATTGCGACACATTGAAACCAGGCGGCGTGCGGACAATACAAACCTCAGGTTATGGTATCAGACCGGCGGGTTTGTCTTACATTAAAAGATACAAACAGAACAACGGTTTAAGAAAGGAAGTCGGTAAATTTATGAAGGCAAGGATTTTTCTGGCAATCGGGTTGATCTTTGTAACATTTATGATCGGCTGTCAAAAAAAATCTCAAATACTGGTATACTCGGAACAGCCGGCACCGGAGCCTCAAAAACTGAAATACTCAAAGCAGCTGCCACCGGGAGAACTCGCCCTGCGGAAAATAACCGACCCTGCCGAGATACCTGACTTTACCGGGGCCTGCTATGACCTGTCCAATCTGAAGATGGCCATCAACAACAGTCTCAACTATCTCAAAAAACCCTCCAGCAAACATTTCTTCCCCTACGGCGAAATCCGGCACAAACAGGCGGAAGACAGCCTGAAGGCGTTTGTAAAGCTGATAGATTCCGGATACCGAGGTGCGCAGCTCAACACCCTCATCCGCGACCAGTTCGATGTCTACACCTCTGTCGGCTGTGACGACAAGGGAACTGTGCTCTTCACCGGCTACTACACCCCGATATTTGACGGCTCCAAAGAATCCAGCGAGCGTTTTAGATACCCCTTGTACCGTCAGCCCGAAGACCTTGTTAAAAACGCTGAAGGTCTCACACTCGGCAGACGCACAGGCGACGGTATTGCTTCTTATCCGCCGCGTGCTGAGATAGAGAGCTCAGGTATGTTAAAGGGCAGGGAGATCATGTGGCTGGGCGACCCCTTCGAGGTCTATATCGCCCACGTGCAGGGCTCGGCCAAGATCCGGCAGCCCGACGGCTCGCTCATTGGGATCGGCTATGCCGCAAATAACGGTTATGAGTATAAAAGCATGGCCCAGCAGATGATCGACGACGGAAAGATATCAAGGGACCAGCTGAGTCTGTCCTCGATGATTGCATACTTTAAGGCCCACGCAAATGAGGTGTCAGAATATACCAGGCGAAACCCCCGCTTTGTCTTCTTCCGCATAGAAGACGGCCAGCCGCGGGGAAGCATCAATGAACCGGTAACAACATTGCGCACCATAGCCACCGACAAGTCCATCTATCCACGGGCATCCCTGGCATTTCTTTCCACTACCTTACCGCGGACGATCGGCAGTGATGTGTCTCAGGACCCATACTCGGGCTTTGCATTAGATCAGGACGCCGGTGGCGCTATCCGTGCACCCGGCAGGTGCGATGTCTATATGGGACAAGGAGATACTGCCGGAAGACTGGCGGGGCAGACATATAGAGAAGGCCGGCTGTATTATCTGTTCATAAAACCGGAATATCAAAGTGTTATGCCGGCAGAAGCGTCCGCCAAGCCGCCGCTCGGCAATCCACCACCTGGCAATTAGTCAGCTCATAAGGAGAGTAATTATAATTCTATCATGAAAAGAATCGTTCGTATCCGATGGGCGGGTATTGGTCTCGCGCTTGCCTTGCTGTTGCTCACGATACATCCGGCCATAGAGACCTTCGCTTCTGCAGGGCCCCACGGCTCGATGAATGACGCGGCCATGCACCTCGTCCAGTTTTGCAACGATCCCAAAGTGGTTCTGGACGAGCGCGCTGTTGCGACGCTGGTGGATTACGTCCTGAGCGCAAAAAAAAATGTGGATCATGCCCTGCCTGATTCCGATGGATGTCCGGGAGCCTATCAGGAATTCGACACGAAGATCTCCTTCCTTCGATTCATGGAATATTCCTATAGCTCACGCATCCCGGCGGCTCTTACAAGACCCTCTTCTCTGCGATATTCTCTCTGGAGCGGTTCGCGAGGTCACGCCCAGAAGTTACCCGGCAGCTGGAAAGCCCTTCCCCCCAACGGGTCCCCCGTGATCTTGCACGGGATGCAGCACGATTCGAATACGCCGGATCTCACGACGGGCGTCTATTATGAATACGACCTAAAAAGGACGCTTATCCTGACCAATTACAAAGGACGTCAGGTTCTGGTCTCCGTGTCGAAACAAGTCGACAGGTCCAAAGTCGGTGACAAGGGGTTTATTCTGGGCAATGACAGCGACTGGAACTATTACTATTCGGGGGAGCCCGGCTCTGCAAAATCCGGATTGGGCTGGATTAAATCCTATATTTACGATTATTTCTCCATCAGCGTTTATGTGGAAACAGGCACGGCGCCCGCCCTGTTGAGAACCGGGGTCTTTCAATGGATCAAGGCCGGCTGGTCAGGGATCAATTTTGTGCAGACACACCACATTATCGACGGTCTGAAACGCTTTGCCAAGAACAACAAGATGATTC
>JAPLJM010000012.1 GCA_026388595.1 Deltaproteobacteria bacterium | reverse complement strand
TCACCTTTCGGGATAAAGCCCTTTATCCGGAGTGGATAACAGAGAAATTTCATCTGGTAATGGGATTCAGTGTCCTGATTTTCTTTTTTGCTCAGGGGAGAATCCTTCCTGTTTCGCCTCAGGTTATTGCATTTATGGTGTCCCTTTTTTCCCTCTGCATGTTTTGTCAGCACGAACTCTACCAGAGCAGGCCGCAGGGAAAGAATGATCTGACGGGTTTTTATCTGATCATTTCCCTCGGCGGCTTCGCGGGCAGTGTACTTGTGACCTGGCTTGCACCGGGATTGTTTACGTCGCCGCTTGAATATCTTTTCGGCCTTTTTATTGTCGGATTGTCTCTGAGCTTGAAGCAGGGGCATTCCAGAGTGGATTTTTACCATCTGCGATTGATTGCATATACGGTTATCTTTGTAATTGCCTGGCCGCTGGTATTCAAGAAATACAATGTCTTTGGCGTGGCGATGATTTTTTTTACGTTCGGCTTCATTTTCAGGGAATTGAACAAAAAAAAGACAATGCTCTCAATCTGTCTGCTGATTGTCTTGTTTCTGGCGCCGTATGTTGAAGATTTCTGGAGCACGGACGGCAAGGCCATTCGTGCCTACAGGAATTACTATGGTATTTATAAAATAAGCGTCAACTCGACCGTTCTCAATCTAATGAATGGGACAACGCTGCACGGCGCCCAATACCTCACGGAAGATAATGCGAAAAAGGAGGAACCCCTGACCTACTATCATCGAAAGACACCTGTGGGGAAGGTGCTGAGCAGCCGCCATTTCGCGACCAACCGGATTGGGGTTGTCGGTTTGGGGGTGGGAACGTTGAGCGCTTACGGAAAAAAGGGCGAAGAGATGGACTTCTTTGAGCTGGATCCGGACATTACTGTTTTTGTGAATATATTTGATTATCTGCAGAATTCCCGTGCAAAACTGAACTTCTTTTATGACGATGCGCGGATTGCTTTAAGGAAGACACCCCTGAAGCATTACGATATATTGGTCATCGATGCATTCAGCGGAGATTCTGTTCCCGTGCATCTTTTGACGACCGATGCGATCCGGGACTATAAGGCGCACATGAAAGACAAAGGACTGATTTTGTTCCACATCAGCAATAGATACCTCGATCTTGCGCCTGTTTTGTTCAGCAACGCCGGGGCAGTCAGTGCCTTCGCGCTCGCTGACTCGAACGAGGCGCTGGGGCCTGCGCTTCTGGCATCAAACTGGATGGCTTTGACCTGGGACCGTCAGATCCACGATACCCTTGTTTCCCAACTGAAGTGGAAGGAAAATCCTCCCGAATCCAAGTTACTGAGGCCGTGGAGCGACAAGTATTCCAACATCCCTACCGTACTCAGGCCGAATGCCTTGATCAATTCTGTCAAAACCTTCACGCCGTTTAACTGGTAGGGACGGAAATACGGGAACAGCATGCCTACGCCACCGGTTTTTGAAAACCGGACGTACGCGGTTCCTTGAGGCATTCCTCAACCTTCCGGTAAACCGTCTCCACCGAGATGGACTGCATACAAACGTTGTTGCGGCAGGGGGAAAAGCGATGGTTGAAGACATTGACGCAGGGGCTGCAGGCGAGACGGGCATAGAGAATATGAGAGCGGCCGCCGATGGCGCCGAAGAGTTTCGGCGTTTCCGGGCCGTACAGGACGATGCTGTGGATACCCGTCATGGAGGCGAAATGGCCGGGTCCGCTGTCGTTGGTGACCAGGACATCGGCCAGCGTATAGAGCACCAGCAGTTCCCTCAGGGTGGTCTTTCCAGCCAGGCATACAGCCCGTGCTGAACCGATTTCCCGGCAGACCCTTTCTGCGGATTCCCGCTCCGAAGGGGCGCCGGTGATGATCAGGGATGCCTCAGGATAGTTGGCAAGGATATGCTGGCCCAGCCGAACGAAATATTCCGTGTCCCATTTCCGTAAAGGCAGCATGTCGCTGGCATTGGGATTCAGCAGGACAATCGGTCCCGCGGCCGGTTGCGTGAACTCGCGGGATAGAATCGACCGGACCTTCTTGAGCTCCTCCTCGCCTGGAACAAACGTCGGCGCCCTTTCTTCAAATCCCGCAACAGGCAGTTTCACCAGCGGCAGATCTTCCGGCGATGCATCGAGGGCAGCCACCAAGAGGTGATAGGCCTTCGCCGTATGCAGATAGGGATTGTAATGGACGCGGTGCGTCATCAGGTCGCCGCGGTAGGGCGCCTCACTGGTAAAGCGGTGCAGGCCAACGCGCCGGACCGCACCGGTCAGATAGGACAGGATGGCAGAGGCCCGGGCAAAAAATTCCATGTCCACTGTGGCGTCGATGCCGATCTTCCGGATGCGGTACAGACTCTTCAGGATGTCCAGGAGAAAGATGGAAAACTGCCGGTTGCGGATCACAAATATATTTTCAGCAGGCAGGATATTGATGATATCCAGGATGTCACGGTTTTCCTCGAAAACGCAAAAGTAAACATTCTGACGGCCCACCATTTCAATAGCCCGGAGAATAGCGCTATACGCCAGGACGGTTGCGCCCTGTTCGATCAGCTTGATAAAGAGAATCCTTTTCACGGGGGCCTGAGGCCGGTCTGCCGGACTGATTTTATCGAGGACCAGGCGAAAACAGGTTAGGGCGAAGCAGGCAATCTTGCCGATGCCGAGGTCGATCTTGCGGATGGTTTCAGGCTTCAATCACGATTCCTTCGTGGATTTCAGTGTGTCTGTGATTCACGGCTTTTCCTGCCGAGCAGTTCATAAATTTTCATTTCACCCATCATTTTACCTGCGTCGTAGGTGCCAATCTCACGGAGGTCAAGAATGGAATATACCGCCTCTTTACGGGTGATTTCGCTGATCAGGATACAGTTTGGCCAGGATTTGGTCATATCCTGCATCCTGAAGACCACGTTGACTGAGTCACCGATGACCGTATAGTCCATTTTCTTTTCAAAACCAATATTCCCAACCACCGCTTCGCCCGTATGGATGCTGATGCCCATGGTCAGTTCCACATCCATTTCCCCGGAAAAATAGTCATTAATTTTAACAATGGTTTCTTTCATTTCCATGGCTGCGGCAATACCGTTATCGGCGTCCAGGGCGCCCGAGACAGGGGCCCCGAATATGGCCAGAAAGCCATCCCCGAGATATTTGTCAACGATGCCATGATGCTTGAAGACGATTTCGCCCATGATGCTGAAAAAATGATTCAGCATGGAGACGGTCCTTTTCGGACCGATGTCTCTGGAGAGAATCGAAAAGCCCCGGATATCGATATTCAGAAAGGTCAGTGTCTTTAATTCTTCCAGGACGGGCCTTTCCGAGGCGTCGCCGGTAATTTTGTCAATGACTTCTTTCGGGACATACTTTTGAAACATGTTGCGGATGCCCCGTTCATGTTCCGCCATAGAAAGGGTTTCCCGATAGAGCCTTGCATTTTCCAGGGCGATACTGACGGAGGTGGCAATGGATTGAAGCAGTTGCATGTCGTTATCATTAAATTCCCCATCTTTTTTATTGAGCACTTCAATGACACCAAGGACCTTCCCCTGTGAGATCAGGGGAACACAGAGGGCAGAGCGGGTTTGAAACTTTGTCAGGCTGTCAAAATCCCTGCTGAAATGGGGTGATTCAGAGGTATTTCTGACCACCAACGATTCGCCGCGGGCAGCGGAATAACCAGCGATCCCCTGACCCAGTTTGATGACAAAGGTCTTCAGGATATCCACATCCACAATTGCATTGAAGGACACCTTGGATCGTAATTTGTCCTGTTCCAGAAGCAGGAGAGATCCCGCTTCAACATTCATCAGGGCCTGGATCATGGCCATGGTATGTTTGAGCACGCCTTCCATTTCAAAGGTGGAGGATGCCAGCATGCTGCCAATCTGTTTGATCGATTTCATTTCCAGGTCCCGTTTTGTCACGGAAGCCGTCAGTCGGTCCTTTTCAATGGCCATGGGAAGGATCTGCGATAAATTGGCCACTTCTTCCTGATGACCATTAAAATGATTTTCTTTTAGGCTTCCCAGAAACATCACCCCGATAACCCGTCCCTCCAGTTTCAAGGGCGATAAAATCCCGGAAGGCAACTT
>JAPLJM010000297.1 GCA_026388595.1 Deltaproteobacteria bacterium | reverse complement strand
CCGGTCGCATCGCCACGGAAGAAAGTGAGCGCCTGTGCCGGAAGCTTCAGGAACAGGTCCACTTGTCTTCCCCGGAAGCAGCAGGTGTAGAGGTCTTCTTTCGCACGGAAAAGGAATACCGGGGCATAATCGCCCTCCGGGGTGATAATCTCCGGGAAGAAATCGCCGAGACGGATCCGCAGCAAGTCGGCGTAGCGTCTCATCCCCCTCACGCCCTGATACCGGAGGCCGCCAAGACATCAGTCATCTTGACGGAATTGATCGCAAAGGTAAAGGAAGCCCTGGCCGATGAACCAAAGGCCAACATGATCCTGCTGCGCGGTTATGGGAAGTACCAGCAATTCCCGAGTATCGGCAGCCGGTTCGGCATCAACCCCCTGGCCATCGCCAATTATCCCATGTACCGCGGCATTGCGCGTCTGCTGGGGATGGAAGTTAATCCGCTGACTTATACCATTGCCGAAGAATTTGCAGCGCTGGAGCAGAATTTCCAGCAGTTCGACTTCTTTTTCATGCACATCAAGCCCACCGATTCCAATGGCGAAGACGGCAATTTCGACGGGAAGGTGAAGGTTATTGAAGAGGTGGATGCGCTGCTGCCGCGCCTGACAGCCCTCAAACCAGACGTCCTCGTGGTGACGGGCGACCACTCCACGCCGGCGGCTTTAAAATCCCACAGTTGGCACCCCGTGCCGGCGATCATGGCCTCTCCGACCTGCCGGCCGGACCGGGTAGAGCGTTTCGGCGAGCGGGACTGCATCCAGGGAGGCCTGGGCCGGATGCCGATGATGCATCTCATGTCGCTGGCCCTGGCCCACGCCCAGCGGCTGACCAAATTCGGAGCGTAATGAGAGCACCAACGTACCGCTCATCCTGAGCCTGTCGAAGGATGGGTTAACTGGTAGCAAAATGAGCTTCTGGGTTTATATTTTGCGATGTGCGGACAATTCATATTATACCGGTCATACTGACGATCTTGAAAAGCGTTTTGCTGAGCACAAATCAGGTGAATGTGATAGTTACACGTTGAAACGCCGTCCGGTAACCCTTGTTTTTTCTGAAGAGTTTCCTACCAGGGAAGAAGCATTTGCCAGTGAACGGCAAATCAAAGGATGGGGCCGTAAGAAAAAGGAAGCGATGATGCGAGGGGATTGGAGGGAAGTGTCACGATTAGCAAAAAGCAAATGATTTATCTGTTCATCCTTCGACAGGCTCAGGATGAGCGGAATATGACGCCGCTCATGGTGAGCTTGTCGAACCATGCTCATTATGAGAAGTAGTAGGCTTAGCTTGTTTACGACTTCGTCCTTCTTTCGAGCTCTTCCGCCCGCAACTGCTTGCGCAAGACTTTGCCTACGTTGGTCTTGGGCAATTCCGTCCGGAACTCTATCTCCGTCGGCAGCTTGTATTTCGCCAGTTGGGTCTTGCAGAAATCCAGCAGTTCCTCTTTGGTGGCCGTCATGCCTTCCTTCAGCACCACAAAGACCTTGATGTTTTCTCCCCGCTTCCGGTCGGGGATGCCGATCGTGCAGGCCTCCTGAACCCGGGGATGGCGGTAGAAGACCTCGTCAATATCGCGCGGATAGACATTGAAGCCGCCCGTGATGATCATGTCTTTTTTGCGGTCCACTATATAATAATAGCCGTCTTCATCCACCGTGGCAATATCGCCCGTATAGCACCAGCCGTCGCGCAGGGCATTGGCCGTCTCCTCGGGCATGCCCCGGTAACCCCTCATCACCTGCGGCCCCTTGACGATAAGTTCGCCCGGCTCACCGCGGGGGACATCGGTCAGGCCCGTTTCGAGATCCACGATGCGACTGAGGGTGTCTGATATAGGCACCCCGACGCTGCCCACCTTCCGGGC
>JAPLJM010000016.1 GCA_026388595.1 Deltaproteobacteria bacterium | reverse complement strand
CTGCAAGCGGGTCAGCAGGCTGTCCTCCTCACCCAGGTGCAGGTCCGACAGGCAGACATAGCGAATATCAGGCATTTCCGCACGACCCGTACACGTTCATATCGATGCGCTGAGGGCTTTGCATAAAAGGTCTCATGGCAGAGACTCTACCTGAGCTTGGCCTTATCTTCAATATCTTTTTGTTCTCCGGCCACGGGTATCCGCTTCAACTGAGTAAAAGCATTCGCACTGTGAAAACCTTTTCACGGTATCGGGCCTGAAAACCTGCTTCATGCCGGCTTCCTCCCGTCCGAACGATTCATCATTTATCGAGCAATGACGGATGGATCTGATCATCCCGCCCGACATAGCGGCAACATGGCATGGATCGTGCTGTAGCGGTTCGCGAGTAAATTGACCGATGGCACCCTTGCCGCGATGCATTCATGAGGAGACGCTTGATGATGGAAAATGAACTTGCCGCCGTTGTTTTTCCCGGTCAGGGTGCGCAGCGCCCCGGTATGGGAAAAGATTTTTTTGATCAGATGCCATGCAGCCGGGAAACCTATGAGGAAGCCTCCGACACCCTGGGCTGGGATGTTGCCGCCCTGTGTTTTGACGATGAGGATGAGGATCTGCACCTGACGGCCTTTTGCCAGCCCTGCCTCCTCACGACGGAAATCGCCATGCTTCGCGGTCTTGCAGACCGTTATGGCTTTTGCCCCTCTTTTTTCGGAGGACACAGCCTGGGGGAATTCACGGCACTGGTCGCCGCCGATGCGCTCCCCCTGTCGGATGCCCTGCAGATCGTTCACCGTCGCGGGCAACTGATGCAGGACGCCATGCCGCCGGGTCTGGGAACCATGGCTGCCGTCATTTCCGAGAATCTGGATAGCGAGCGGCTAAGCCGCCGCCTCGAGGATCTGCCCATCGATGTGGCCAACGTCAACTCCATTCACCAGATCGTGCTCAGCGGCGTCACCGATGCCATGCCCGACGCCGCCGTCAGGGTTCAGGAGACGCTCGGCGAAGGCCAGACCTTCCGCTTTGTGCCCCTGCACGTGAGCACCCCCTTTCACAGCCGTTTCATGCGGCCCGTGGAAATGCATTTTGAGGAGGTCCTCCGGGATGTGGGGAAAAACCTGAACGTGTCTAATGCGCAGCAGGTTACCTCGAACTTTACAGGCGATTTCCACAGCGACTGCCGGGAGGATATTTTTACGAACCTCATACAGCAGGTCAGCAGCATCGTGCAGTGGAAAGACAACATGAGGCGCCTGATTGCAAAGACGGATGTCATCTATGAAGTGGGGCCCGGCCGTCCGCTGCGCGATTTTTTCAAAACGATGAACGCAAATTGCCATTCCATCACCAGCCTGAAGGGGGCGGATCGGATTTTCAACCAGAATGGTCCGCGGCCAGAAATAAACTGATACGACAAGAACATCGCCGAAGCGAAAAAGATTTTTGAGCGGCGGCGAAGCTATTTTTCTAAACTCTTAAAGTGAAAGGATTTGAATGGATTTTACCTTAACAGCAGAGCAGCAGGCCTATGTGGATACGGTGCAGCGCTTCGTGCGGCAGGAGATCACCCCCCAGGTCATGGCCCTTGAAAAAAGCCATGCTTTCCCCTGGGAAATCCTCCGGAAAGCCTGGGAAGTGGGCATCCTCAATCTCAGCATTCCCCAGTCCATCCGGGGCTTTGAGGTGGATGTCATCTCCACCGCCCTGATCATCGAGGCGCT
>JAPLJM010000318.1 GCA_026388595.1 Deltaproteobacteria bacterium | reverse complement strand
CATGACCGAGTTGCGCAGCTTTCTTCAGGTCGCTCGTGGATTCATCTGCTTTGCCGATTTTCTTATAGCAGAGTGCCCGCTGATAATAGGCGTCGGCGTTATTCTTTTCCAATGCAATGGCTCTTGAGAAATCCCGGACGGCCTCTTCATAATGGCTTAACTGATAGTAGACTAACCCGCGCCGATATAAGGCTAATACGCGATCTGGGTCAAGCTCCAACGCTTTGTTTAAATCCAGGATTGCCTCTTCGTATCTCTTCAGTTGAAGGTATACCTGACCTCGACCTTGATAGGGATGGGGGTTCTCGGGATCCATCTCGATTGATTTCTGATAATCTTTAAATGCCTCGTCATAACGTCCCATGTTTCGGTAAGCATCGGCACGAGTCGCATAGGTATCATAAAAACCGGGGTTCAACTCTATCGCTCTATTGCTGTCCTCAAGGGCCTTCATATTTTTCCTCAGATTCAGATAAACAAATGCCCTTATGTTGTATGCCCTCGCAAAATCGGGCTTCAGTTCAATGGCCCTGTTAATATCAGCCAAGGCCTTATCGTATTCCTTCATGGCAACCCATGTCAACGCCCGGTGCGCCAGGGCGCCTGGATGTTCAGGCTTCAAATCGAGGGCACGATTCAAGTCTTTTAATGACTGCTGATAATCTTTAATCTTGAAATATGCAAAGCCTCTTGCGCTGCAGGCATTGGCATACTTGGGATCCGCCTCGATGGCCTTATCATAGAAGCTGATGGCCTCCCGATATTTCCTTGATTCAGCCAGGGCATAGCCTTCCTTGTACCAGTCAGCGGCGCCAAGTTTCTTTACGGCCGCCGTATAGTCCTTCTGATCCTGTATCCGTTGTCCTCCCTTCGAGGACTTCAATTCCGCCCGGAGCTTCTCAAGTTCCCTGAGTAGTTCCTCCGACCTTTTTTTGGACTCCTCCAGTTCACTCAGACCCTGCCTTTCCTTTCGAAGCTCGTCGATGGCCCTGGCCACCTGTTCGGGATCAGCGGTAATCTTTGCCACGATGAAATAGGTCTGACCATCCCATTTTTCATTCAGGATCTCCGCTCTCACAACGCCTGCAGTAATGGCGATAACCTGATCCCTGGAAACCTGAAAATTTATCACCTCAGTATGACTTTCCAAGTAGGTCCCTAATTCTTCCAGCAAGAGCCTTTTTACCTGCTCAAGGGCAATGGTCCGGGAGGAAAGCTTGCTGTCCGCTTCAGAGGCTTGATAGGAGTAGTCCCGCTGATAGGTCAGAGAAGACGCCATTACTTTATTAGCGGGACACAAAATGAAGAGGAGTGATAAAATGAAAAAAATAACAAAGGACTTTGTTACTTCAGATGCTGTTTTGCGGGATGCCATATAGACCTCCATGGCGTTTAATGATTGGGTCGAGTCGTCCGATTTCTCACGATGCTACAAGGTGAGACTTATTTTTTCCGTTTGCCGCCCAGCTTTCCTTCAGTGTGCCGTATTTAAATATTAACACGGGCAAAGTTGCATAGTTCACAAAATAACTCAAGTAAACATTACAGGAAGCCGGACATTTTTCGCGGGTGCCTGTTGCTTCTCCATAAGCATGTCCATATATCTTGCTCCTGCATGGATTTTGGGTTCGATCACCTTTAATTGATAAGTCTTGCATGCCTGCGTAAGGCGAAACATGAATTTTATACGGTCTCGGATGGGCTTCTTTCCAGTTTAATCCCCAGCTTCTTCATCCGGTTGATGAGGGTGGTTCGTTTCAGACCCAGAAGGGTCGCAGCGCCGTCCCGGCCGCCGACCTGGCCGCCCGTCCGTTTCAGAACCTTGAGGATCTGCATCTTTTCCACCTCCCGGAGGGTGAGCGGCTCGCTTGGGATCAGATCGGCAACCTGCGTGGCGTTCAATTCGACGAACCGGATTCTCGGGCCTCCGAGGATCACGGCCCGTTCAACCATATTGGCCAGTTCCCGGATATTTCCCGGCCAGGAGTAGGCCTTCAGCTTCTCCATCTCCACCTCTGTGATTCCGGAATACCGCTTGTTGTACTGGGCGCAGAACAGCTTGAGGAAATGGGTGGCCAGGAGGGGG
>JAPLJM010000380.1 GCA_026388595.1 Deltaproteobacteria bacterium | reverse complement strand
ATGGTGGTAACTATCACAGAATCATTCGGCAGTGCAAATAGAGAATGACATTTTTTCATATTGACATGACTCATTAAAAAAGTCATTTAAGGCCAACGAAAACGTCTTGATCCCTTCCCCGGACGGGAGGGGATGAAAGGGAGGGGGAAATCGTGATGCTGAAAGGTAAAAAGGTTGGGTTTATCGGCGGTGGGAAAATGGGAAGTGTCCTTGCCGGAGGAATTGTCTCACATCAGCTCGTCCCGGCGTCGCATGTCATCGTCGCGGATGTCGTTCAGGAGCGACTGGATGAACTTGCACAGGCCTATGGGATCGCGGGGACAAAGGACATTAAACGGGTCGCCCGGGAGGCGGGAATCCTGATTCTGGCGGTGAAGCCCCAGAATATGGGAGAGGTCCTTGCCGAGTTGGCCCCGGTTGTGGGCAAGTCCCATCTGGTCGTTTCCATTGCAGCGGGCATCCCCATTAAATTCATCGAAGAGCGCCTGAAGAAAGGCGTCCGGGTTATCCGGGTGATGCCCAACACCCCGGCCCTGATCGGTGAAGGCATGGCCGCTCTGGCAAAAAGCGCTACGGCCACGGAAACCGATCTTGCCCAGGCGCGGCAGATTTTTGACGCTGTTGGCCTCACAGTGGTGGTGAAAGAGGACCTGATGAACGCTGTGACCGGCTTGAGCGGCAGTGGCCCCGCCTATGGGTTCATTATCATTGAAGCCCTTTCCGATGCGGGCGTGCACATGGGTTTAAACCGGGATATCGCCCTGAAGCTGGCGGCGCAAACCCTTCTCGGCGCCGCCAAGCTCTGCCTGAAAGGGGATAAGCATCCCGGAGAGCTTAAGGACATGGTCACCTCCCCGGCAGGCACCACCATTGCCGGCATCAAAGCCCTGGAAGAAGGAAAAATCAGGGCGACGCTGATGGCCGCCGTCGAAGCCGCAACCCTGCGGGCGAAAGAACTGGGAGGCAATTAGTAAATCCAGTGTTTATTATCCGGGCCTTCTGTTTCACCCGGCACCTCCCGGTCATCTGCGGCCTCCTTCATCGGCTGAGAATGAGATTCCGGTCCATGGCCGTCGATCACTTCTGCCGGAGGCGTCTCGGCGGTCGGGTCAGTCTGTTTTTCGGCGTGTTTCTTCCTCCGGAACCGGGGCCGCCGGCGTGACTTTTTCTTGGCAGGTGCGGCAATTGCTTCTGAAGATTCGGCCGCACCGGCGGACTTATCAACGGCCGCGGTCTCCAGATTGACGCCTTCCGCCGGTTCGATATCGTCGGATTCAATGAAGTCTTCATTTTCAAGGAACTGGTCTTCCTCTTCGACAACGATATCTTTCGGGAGTTCGCGCCCGACGGATTCGCTTTTCAATTCATCCCAGGGCAGGTCAGGGCTCCCGGAGATAAAGATCGACATATCGTAGATGGATTCCAGCTTGCTGATTTCCATGCGCTTCTGGTTCAGTACGTAGTCGGCGATCTCATAGGGCAGGGTGATTTTAAAGACGGAATAAATGCCTTTG
>JAPLJM010000243.1 GCA_026388595.1 Deltaproteobacteria bacterium | reverse complement strand
GAATCAGCCATATTTCAATATGATCCCCTCGAAAATATTTGAAACGTCCTCACAGATATCGGTCGCCTCTTCAATACGTTCAAGGATCTCTTTACATTTGATGAGTTCAATGACATCTTTTTCATGTTCGAAAAGGTATGCCATCGACCGCCGAAGGATGCCGTCGGCTTCATTTTCCAATGAATTGATTTCTATGCAGATATCAAGGACAAGTTCAACATTCTTTGACCGTCGCCTCATGGCGTGAACGGCTTTGTTCACAAGAACAACGGCTTTATTCAGGACAAGGGCAAGCTCCTTGATCTGAGGGACCGGCTTTTTGATCTTGTAAAGTCGTAATTTGGTGGCTGCCGACTCGATCATGTCCAGGATACTGTCCATCTTATTTGCCAGGTCAAAGCTTCGTGCTCGATTTCTTTCAGCCTTGTTACTTTCACTTCCGAATGATCGGCGTCATCCAATATGTCCAGGAAAAGCTTTCCCCCCTCCTGGATTTTTTCCGCCAGCTCCTCAAATCGATCGGAAAACTGCACTTCTGTTGGAATCAATTTCACAATTCAGATCCTTATTTTTGGTGGATGGATTCAATATATCCGACCACCCCCGGTGATATCTGGGCCGCATTGGCCTCGTCTGTATCCAAGTGCATGTCCATCCGGAAGTCCGGATGTACCCTGACCAGCACGTCGCCGAAGATCAGCTCCCGAAGACCCTTGACCTTGACCATCACTACATCCTTGTCCCGGAGACCCAGGCTGAGTGCTTCCTCCGGCGACATGTGGATGTGCCGTTTCGCACAGATCACGCCCTTGTTCACATCAATGGAACCCGCTTCGCCTTCAATGGTAATGCCGGGTGTTCCTTCGATGTCTCCCGAATCCCTCAGAGGGGCGTCAATGCCCAGTTTGAACTGTTCCGTCCGGGCAATCTCCACCTGTGATTCCTTCCGGGCCGGGCCCAGAATTCTCACACGGTCGACTCTTCCCTTCGGGCCGATGAGATTCACCGTTTCCTGAGCCGCAAACTGCCCCGGCTGGCTTAAGGGCAATTTCGGCGTCATGGATTTGCCCTGTCCGAACAGAGCCTCGAAATCAGCCTGACTCAGGTGGACATGGTGCGCAGAGGTGCTCAGGGGGATCGGCCGGGCGCTGAGCGACAGGATGTCTTCCTTGATTTGACCCCGTCCCAAGGCATGCAACGTCTCCCGGGCGATCATCTTTTCCTCATCGGCGGGAATCACTAAAATTCTGACCCTTGCACCGGCTTCCGACAAATCCATAACCTCGCCTCGCTTTGCCAGGGTCTCCCTGTTCTTATCATCAAGGAGATCAATGCCGAATCCTTCCAGACCCTGGCAGATGCGCGCCCGGATCTCCGGTGAATTTTCACCGATCCCTGCGGTGAAGATCAGTGCATCCACCCCGCCGAGTGCGAGCATATAGGCGCCGATGTATTTACGGACCCGGTAGCAGAAGGCACTGACCGCCCGTTTACAGCGCATATCGCCCGCCTCGGCCGCCGTAAGCACCTCCCGCATATCGTTGCTTTGTCCGCTGATCCCCTTGAGCCCGCTGTCCTTGTTCAGGATCCGGTCAATCTCATCCACACCGAGTCCGCCATGTCGCATGAGATGCAGAATGACACCGGGATCGACATCCCCCGGTCGCGTTCCCATGATGAGTCCCTCCAGCGGAGTCATGCCCATGCTCGTGTCCATGCTTTTGCCACGATCAATGGCGCAGAGGGAAGCGCCGCTGCCGAGATGACAGGAGATCATTTTCAGTTCCCCCACCGGCCGTTTCAGGTAAGTGGCGGCGGTCAGGGCAACAAACTTGTGATTGGTCCCGTGAAAGCCGTACCGCCGGATCTGTTCCGCTTCGCACAGGGCATAGGGGAGGGCGTATGTATAGGCGTTTTCAGGCATGTGCAGGTGAAAGGCGGTATCAAAAACGGCCACTTCCGGGACAGCGGGCAGCAGCTTCTGCAACAATTCTATGCCTTCGAGGTTATAGGGGTTGTGCAGCGGCGCCAGAGGGAAAAAGGACCGAATGGCATCCTTGACCTTGTCATTAACCACAACAGAACTGGCAAACTGGCTGCCGCCGTGAACCACCCGGTGCCCGATCGCCTTTATTTCATTGAGGTCATGGATGGCGCCCAGAGACGGGTCGGTGATGACCGCAAGCATGGCCGAAAAGGCCTCGTCGATCGCCGCAATGTTTTTTGCGGGGGCCTCTTTTTTCCCTGTTGGCGTCGTTACTTTGTGAATGCTTTGACCGGAGCCGATCTTTTCCACCAGCCCCTCCAACAGGGGGTGCGGTTGCATCGTATCGAAGAGGGAATACTTCAGGGAAGAGCTCCCGCAGTTAATGACGAGAATCTTCACGGCCTCCGTTACGGATGAGAAATTGAGGTCGTAGGGGTCTTCGCTCTTGTTATGCGCTGATTTGAGGGTAGGTTCATCCCGTTCGATCTGCAACAGTCGCTTGGTAATCAGGCGTGTGAACTTACCCAATATTTTCGGGTTGCCGGCGAGCACCCTGGAGAAGGCTTCCCGTGGGATTTTGACAAGTTTGCAGGCAGTGCTGGCGATGACCGTGGCCACGGCCGGGTCACCCGTCATGATGGACATCTCACCGAAGATGGCGCCCCTTTCCAGGGAGGCGATGAACCGGCTGCCGCCGTCCTCTTCCGGGAGCGACACTTCCACTTCGCCGTCATAAATCATCCAGAGGCACCGGCCGATATCACCGATGGTGATGATTTCGGCATGAAGCGGATAATCCAACAGTTGCGCCGAGGATGACAGGAGCGCAATTTCCGCATCTGACAACTCTGCCAGGATCTCGACGGATCTGAAAAAGGGCAAAAGGTCCATAACTCCAATCCTCTCTTTTTACGAAGCCATCAATGATAGAGGTTAATTGCTATTTTTCCTGATCAGAATATAGATATCGCCTTTTTCCTTGAGACTGCCCGCTATCTGCTCCGCATCCGGGCCGTCGCCGCAGAAGACATCCACCCTTCCCGGCCCCTTGATTGCGGTGCCGGCATCCTGATTCAGGACAAACCGGGAGAAGGGAACCCATTGCTTGATTTGGCCTTTGGCGTCAAACATGGGTTTCTGTGTCTTGATGAAGGCAAGCGCCCCCTTTGGAAACACATCGGGGTCGGTGGCAATGGTTCGACCGGATGTGACAGGAAGCTGCAGGGAGCCAATGGGATCACGGTCCACTTTTCGAAAAAACACGTAACGGTCGTTATAGCTGAGAACCTCGTCAATGCCCTCCGGATGCTCTCTCAGATAGTTCTTGACCTGGGGGTATCTGATATCACGAGCGCTGATAAGGCCTTGTTCCAGGAGGAATTTGGATATGGGACGGAAGGGCAGGCCATTGGACTGGGCATAGCTCACGACCACGATCCCACCGTCAGGCATTCTGATTTTTCCGGAGCCCTGCACATGGAGCGAATGCAATTCGATCGGGTCATCAACCCAGAGAATTTCCAGCCGGCGGTCCTTCAGAAGACCCTTCCGGTCAATTTCGCTGCGGCTGTAATAGGGGACGATTTCACCGGCTTCCAACCTGCCGATGATAATACCGTTTGTTCGCCGACCGTCCGTTTTATCCGGTTTGACGACAACCAGATCATCCGGTTTCCCGTAAATGGGGTACCGGTAACGGCTTGTCCTGACCGGCGAGCCTTCCAGCACCGGCACGTAATAGCCGGTGAAGGTCACCGTTCCTTTGTCACTCTGCCCATTATATGGAATAAAATCAAAACCATCCATGATCTTATTCATTTTGATCTCAGTCGTATCAGC
This sequence comes from Deltaproteobacteria bacterium, assembly GCA_026388595.1. Lineage (GTDB taxonomy): Bacteria > Desulfobacterota > Syntrophia > Syntrophales > Fen-1087 > JAPLJM01. The sequence continues at coordinate 5,178 of JAPLJM010000243.1, read as the reverse complement.
GCTCCTGATGATGGTCCGGAATGCCAACAGCGACGCCTTTAGCTCTTCAATGGCAATGATGCGATTGCCAAAATGGAAATATTGGTCCTTTACCTTTTCGTAATACTGGAGGCTTCTCTCGATGGCCGTTTCCAGAGACGCCAGGTCAAGATCATCAATCGGGGCTTGGCTGCCTGCTTCCTGTCCTGGCCGTATCTGGCTGTCCGGTGCTGGCAGGGGGGCGGCGGTTGCCGACGGCTGCGTGGCGGCGGGCTGATGCACCGGCGTCTCAATCCGGGCTACACAGGCAGCTATCAGTATGAGAATACAGACCGCAATGAAAAAGCGATAGAAGTTCATTTAACAGACCTGCCTGTCATAAATCGATGACCATCGCTACTTCATCACAGTAGTCTGGATATTTTGAGCACCGGAAGCAATCCGAATAAATCTTTTCGGACAGACTGGATCGTTCTACCTCTTTGAACCCCAGGTGGGCGAAAAATTCTTTTCGATAAGTGAGCGTAAAAATTCGATAAAGTTGCAGGGTAATGCCTTCCGAAATACAGGCTTCCACCAGGTTCCGGCCGATACCCCGGCCCCGGTAGGCGTCTTCCACATAGAGGGACCGGACCTCGGCGAGATTTTCCCAGATGATGTTCATGGCGCAGACGCCGGCAATCACATCCGATTCCTCATCCGTATGAACAAAGAAATCCCTGAGACTTCCATAGATGTCCATGAGGGAACGCGGCAGCACCTCCCCTTTTCCCGCCGATATATTGATCATGCGGTGAATGGTCTTCACATCTCCGACCCGGGCTTTTCTCAGCATGGATTACAATCCTTTCCCGCCCGCTTTTTCCAGCATTTCCCGGGCGTGATCCTTCGTTTTTTTAGTCAATGCCACCCCGCCGAGCATACGGGTGATCTCGTCGAGCCGCTCCTCCCGGGAAAGGATTTCCATGCAGGCATTGGCCCTGCCGCCGGAAACCCTTTTGACAACCCGGTAATGCCGATCTCCGAAACAGGCGATCTGCGGCAGATGGGTAATGCACAACACCTGGTGATGCAGGGCCACTTCCTTCAGTTTTTCACCAACAATCTCAGCCGTGGCGCCGCCAATGCCGCTGTCGACCTCATCAAAGACGATGGTGCTCACCGATCCTGAGCGGGCCAGGACCTTTTTCATGGACAAAATGATCCGGGACAACTCGCCGCCGGAGGCGATGCGGTTCAGGGGTTTCAGGGCTTCACCGACATTGGTGGATAAATAGAATTCAACATCATCCCGGCCGCGTTCGGTGAAATGATCCGATGGTCCGCTTTCCGACAGGTTCGTGTCTTTGAATCGCACCTGAAACTGGGCAGCCGCCATGTTCAACGCCCGGATTTCCGCCTCAATCGCTTCTTCCAGCAGCGCCGCCTTTCCCAGCCGCTTTTGCGACAGGGCAAGCGCCTTTTGTCTCATCAAATCGGCCTGAACATCCAGTTCGGCAGAAACCTTTCCCATTTCTTCGTCCGTGACCCCGAACCCCTCCAGTTCTGCTTCCATGGAGGCCTGTTTTGCCAGGACCGCCTCGAGCGTGCCGCCATGCTTTCGCTTGAGGCGTCCGAGCGTCTCCAGGCGGTCGTCGATGAAGGCAAGCCTGTCCGGGTCGAAGGACAAACGCCTGGTGTAATCCCGCAGCGCGAATGCTGCATCCTCCAGTTGGAAATAAAGCGTGTCCAGCGCCTGTTCCTGCAAATTCAACTCGTTATCGATTCTTCTGATGTCCCGGATTTCCGTAATGGTCCGCTTCAGCTCCTCCAGGATACAGCCACTTTTCCCATAAAGCCGATCATGGGCATGATTGGCATAATCGATCAATTTTTCAATGTTATTCAGACGTTTTTTCTCATCCTGCAGCGCAGCGTCTTCTCCGGCCCGTAGCCCGGCCTCTGCAATTTCCCGGAGTTGAAAACGCAGGAAATCCTCCCGTTCGGTGCGCTTCTCCCGGAGACCGGTTAGGGAACGTTGCCGCTCCCGCAAGGTCTGCACCCGGTGAAAGGCCTCTCCATAGTCTGTACGGAGAGGCAGCAGACCACCGAATTCGTCCAGAACATCCACGTGATGATCCGCATCCAGGAGCGCCTGGTGTTCATGCTGACCGCAGATATTCATGAGAGACTCCCCGATGGCGGACAGAATGCTCAGTGTGGTCAGCGAACCGTTGATATAGACCCGGTTTTTGCCGGAGCGGGAGATGATCCGCCGGATCATCAGGTCATCGCGGCTGTCAAGCCCCAAACCGTCCAGTTTCATCTTGATGGACGGATTATCCCGAATATCGAAAAGGGCTTCCACCACCGCCGCATCCTCATCGGTGCGGATCATTTCGGCGGAGGCACGGTCGCCCAGCAGCAGGCTGACAGCACCGATAATAATGGATTTGCCGGCGCCTGTTTCACCGGAGATCACATTGAACCCATCTGAAAAGGCGATGTTCATCGCGTCAATAATCGCGAAATTCTTGATGTTCAATTCAATTAGCATCGCTTGGAAGTCCCGTGGGCAGACCGCCCCAGCCCAGCTTTGTCCTGAGAATCTCAAGGTAATCCCGGTGCGGCGAGGCGACGAGGATCGTGACAAAGCGGGATTTCCGCACCTCGATGACATCCCCCGATTTCAGGGTAAAGGCCACCTGGCCGTCCAGTGTCAGTGTTGCCCCTGTCTCTTTCGTCCAGAGAATCACCTTCACCGTCGCCCCTTCCGGCAGGATCACCGGACGGTTTGTCAGGGTGTGGGGGCAAATGGGATTCATGATCATGGCGTCCTGTTCGGGAAAGATGATCGGTCCCCCGGCGGAGAGGGAATAGGCGGTAGATCCGGTCGGGGTCGCAATAATCAGGCCGTCCGCCTTGAAGGTGGCCAGATGACGGTCATTGATGGCCGTTTCCAACTCCACAATTCGGGAGAGGTTATCGCGATTGATGACCACCTCGTTGAGCACGCTGCCCTCTCCGACACGCTCGCCATGACGGGTGATCAAGACATCCAGCATCATGCGTTTCTCCGTCCGGACATCACCGGCAAGAATCCGCTCCAAAGCAGTGAACATCTCATCCAGATACACTTCGGTGAGATAGCCAAGCCCCCCGATATTGATGCCCAGGATGGGGATATCGAATCCACAGACGGAACGGGCGACCCGGAGCATCGTGCCGTCTCCGCCGAAGACGACAACCATGTCTGCCGCTGCGGCAAGCTTCTTCCATTCCATTCCGGTGGATTCTCCGATCCGCAAGGCGATGGCCTCATCAAAAAAGACCTCTACCCCCTGCTGAAAGAGCCATTCTCTCAGGTGGATGGCGTATTCGTGAGATTTTTCTTTGGTAATATTGGCGATGATCCCGATCTTTTTTATTTGCATGATCGTCCTTTGTCGAAAGAAAATGCTGCCGTGAGCCCTGGTGAGGATCGGGTTTTTATCATAATAACGAAAGGGTGTCCACGTTTAATGTTTTCATTCGACTTGACAATCGTGCAGAAAGTACGTAAGAGGTCCCAACTTTCAAGGAGGAGTGCATGGGATTATTAAAAGGCCCGCTGACGTTTTCACGGTTCATGGTCATGGGCGAACTGCCGTCAGATTTCAACGAGATGATCAACCGGCAGCTTCGGCAGTATGCCTTTCAGGACCTCGCCGGGAGCTCAGAGGAAAAGACCATGGGCTGGACCAGCGTCGAGAATGTCCTGGATACGGACTTCCGTGAGGCCTCCTACGCCTGGGGCGATTATCTTCTGTTTTCGCTGCGCATGGACCGGCGGACGGTTCCACCGTCCCTGCTCAAAATTCGTGCACTGGAAGCGGAAAAACATTATCTGAAAGAAACGGGAAGGAAAAAAGTTGATAAAATCGCCCGGGAAGAGATCCGTGAGGGGGTTCGCCAGGACCTGCTGACCCATAGCCATCCCACACCTTCTTTTTATGAGGTCTGCTGGTCTGCTTCGAGCGGCGTGCTGCTGTTGACCTGCCTTTCCGAGAAGGTGATGCAGGATTTTCAGGATCTGTTTAAGGGGTCCTTTGAGTTGATTCCCTGTCCTTTTGCTCCCTGGGATCCGCAGGTCATTGATCCGGCAGCGGCTGAGAAAATAGCCGCATGGGAGATGGCGGACTCCGAGGCAAACAACCTGAAATCGCTGGGACGGGAATTTTTGACCTGGCTGTGGTTTAAAAGTGAAGAGCGAAACGGCATGATCATGGTCCCCGGCGGCGGTGAGACGGAAGTCCACCTTGTGCGCCGGCTCGTTCTGGAATCGGGGGACGGCGAATATGCGGAATCTGTGGTCTGCCAGGGGATGCACGCCGACCTGAAAGAAGGCCGGGAGGCGCTGCGCCAGGGCAAGAAAATCAGGGAGGCTCGCCTGCAGCTGACCCGGGATGCCGCTACCTGGGAGTTCACCTTCAAAGCGGACCGGTTTCAGTTTCAATCCCTGAAGATGCCCGTCGTTATGGATCTGGATGAGGAGGACAACCGGGATGGCCGTGTCCTGGAGCGCATCTATCTCCTGGAAGCGGTTATCCGGAGCATGGACCAGCTCTTTGCGCTGTTTCTTACCCTGCGCCTGTCCGATGTCTGGCAACAGGAGCGAGCCAGGATGGAAAAATGGCTGCAATCATCGTCCGAGAAGAGATAGCCGTTGACATCATTGAGAAAATTGGAGATGAAGACACGATGCGATATCCCGGATCAATCGCCGCGAAGAAGCGTATCGTGATCGGCCGCTCGGAACGAAATAATTCTACAAGAAAGGAAAGAATCGGATCATGAAAAAAAATCTTGAAGTCCTGGTGATTGGTATCCTGTGCATCTTCCTGTTCGTCGACCTGGCGCTCGCCCTGACCCCGGAGGAATCACTGAAAAAGAATTTTCCCGCCATTCCTGTTGACAGCGTGACCCCGTCCAAAATTCCCGGCCTGTATGAAGTGATTGCCGGTCAGCAGATTTTCTATTATGCCCCGGAGGCGGAAGCGATCATCGGCGGTCCCATCGTCATGAAGGGGGGCAAGAATCTCACCGAAGAAAAATATCAGGCCCTGGAGCAGAAACGGTTGTCTGCCATGGCTCAAAAAATAAAGGATATTCCGCTTGAGAAGGCTTTAAAGATCGGCAGTGGAAAAAATACCGTCATCGAAGTCACTGATCCGGACTGCA
>JAPLJM010000373.1 GCA_026388595.1 Deltaproteobacteria bacterium | reverse complement strand
CTGCCGGAAATAGGCGGCCACCGTTCCGGCGCCGATTCCCTGCGGTGTCGCCTCCACCTGGTAAACATCCCGGATCGCTTCCTGTAGCGCTCGTACAACCGGCGCATCGCCGGGGGTGGGGGAGGGCGCCTGGACGGCCTGCACCACATTAATCTCAATGGTCACATCAAATTGTTCCTCTATATCATCAGCCATCCCTCTGATATTTTGAAAAACATCCGATAACTGATATCGAGGTAATATTCTGCTGTCCAGATAGAAAACATCGTCCCCGGGGATGGTATTCACATTGGGAACGTTCATCTCTTTCTTCGTTGGCTGAAAGGTACTGGCGGGCGGATGATAAAGGGGATCGACGGCGTCAAAGATGCGGTGAAGGTCATGCAGCCGGACGACGAGATGGGATGCGGCCAGGAAGGCGTTTTTCCCCAGTTCCGGTCTGCTGGCGTGACACTGCTTCCCGATGGTTCTAAACCGCAGCCAGTAAATGCTTTTTTCTGCAATTTCAATCATTGATCCATCTTCATTACCCGAATCAGGAACCACCAGCAGATCATTCTTCCGGAAAGGGTTATCATGGTGCTGCAGGAGATAGGCAAGTCCGTACTGACTGGCCGTCTCCTCATCGGCCACAAGGGCAAGCCCCAGGCCGTTTTCCGGTATCATGCCCTCATCCATCAGCGCCTTGGCGGCAAAGACGGACGCCACAAGATCCTGTTGATTGTCTTCCGTTCCCCGGCCGTAGACCCGGTTGTTCTTCTCATAACCCCTGTAAGGATCTTCACTCCAAAAGGCCATTTCACCCGGCGGCACGATGTCCAGATGCGTCAATATCCACGTTGTTTTATCCGGTTTTCTGCCAGGCAGGTTGACGATAATATTCGGGCGGAGACCGGAGGAAACCCGACTGTCCGGTGCATTGATCACCTGCACCTGGTTGAAACCTAAAGCGTACAGCTTTGCCGTGAGATAGCGGGCTTTTTCAAACTCGCCCTGACCGCCGTTATCCGGTGACAGGGCAGGGATGGCCGTCAGTTCGATCTGCATCCGAACCATCGCGTCCCGAAACTGTTCAATGCGATTTGTTACCTTTTCGAAGATGTCAGGGTCAATCATAAATCTCCTCTAATTCTTTTGACCTCTCCCAGGGTAGAAAGGGGTTTATCAAAGGTTTTTTCATTCCCCAGAACGAGCGTCACCGCTTTTTCACGGGTTAAATACCGGCTTGCGGTTCGCTGCAGGTCCTCCGGGGTGACTTTATCGATCTGTGCCGGATATTTCGTAAGAAAATCCTGCGGCAGGTGGTCATACTCAAGGATCATCTGTTGCGAAGCGATTTGATCCGTGGCCTGAAAGGAAAAAATAAAGCTGTTGTTGATGGATTCCTTTGCCCAGGACAATTCCCGCTTTGTTACACCTTTCACTTTCACACCCTCGACAATATCATTGAGCAAAGACAGCACCGTGGTCGTGGAGGATGATTTGGTCAGGGCATAGGCCCCGAAGGCGCCATAGTCATGCCTGGCCTTGTAAAAACTGCCGGTGCTGTACGCCAGGCCGCGATCACTGCGGACTTCCTGAAAAATCCGGGACCGAAAGCCGCCGCCTCCCAGGATAAAATTGAGAACGGTAAAGGCGTAAAAATCCTGATTCCGTTTTGACGGCGCCAATTGGCCGGTGACGACAACAGACTGCGGCGTCTCTTTGTAAAGATAATGGATCACGGCATTCTTTTCATTTCCAGGCGTAGGAGTCGCTTCCGCCCGCCCGGACGCTTGCCAGCCGCCCAGATAACGGCGGACCAAAGAGATTGCCTCCGCTTCCGTCACGTCACCGGTGATCGCCAGCATGACGTTCTGTGGGTAAAATAAATGCTTATGAAAATCAATAAGATCGGAGCGCTGAATGCCTTTGAAGGAGAGCAGGGAGGAAAGGTTGCCGCGCGGATTATCTCGATATAAGAGTTTCCTGAACTCACGGAAGGCATATTTCGGCGGGTCATCCGGAAGGCTGCGGAGATCCTCAATATAAAGGTCTTTGGCCAGTTGCAGCTTTTCCTCTGCGAAGCGGGGGTGCATCAGAATCTGGGAAAACAGATCTATTCCCAGATCGAGATCTTGCTTCAAGAGGGACAGATGGGCCGACCCCATGTCCATTTCTGCTGAAAAATTAAGTGAAATGCCGTGAAAAGCAAGCTGGTCATCCAGGGCGTCACCACTCAGGGATTGTGTGCCGCCTGTACGCATCACACGGTGCGTCAATTCGGCAAGGCCGGCTTTCAGGGCCGGGTCGTTGACCGAACCGGTCCGGAAAATGGCCGAGACATTCACCAGGGGAAGCTCGTGATCTTCGAGGACATACAGAACAATCCCGTTCTCCAGAGTGAATCTCTTTGACTGTGGGGGGGTGAACCGTAGAGGCTTGTAAGTCAGCCTGTCCGGATGAGACACCCCATGAGATTCGGCAGCTTTGGCCGGTGCAACGCAGATTAAACTGTACAAACACATGTATATCAATATCTTATTTATCATTTTCCCGTTTTCGATCCTGCCGGTTGACCGGACTGTTCAGAGGGCGGCCCTTTGGATACCAATGTCGCCACGGTTTTGTTTTCCTTCGTCAAATATTTTTGGGCGGCCTGCATGATCTCCGCCGGTGTGATTTTATCGATGACATTGATATGGTTGGTCAAATAACGGTAATCTCCCATTAGGGCCTCATAATACGAGAGCATGCCCGCGAGGCCGCTGTTGGAATTGAGGTGTTTGATAAAATCGGCCTTCATCTGGTTTTTGACTTTTTGCAGTTCCTGCTCCGGAACAGGTGTTTGCTTGAGTTTTTCCAGTTCTTCATCGATGGCCGTCTCCAGTTCGCGGCATTCATGCGGGGGGCGGGGCGTTGCAAAAATTGCAAAGAGATTTGGGTATCGTGCCCCCGGCATGCCGCTTGCCGTTTCCACGCTCTCGGCGATTTTCATCTTTTCGACGAT
>JAPLJM010000099.1 GCA_026388595.1 Deltaproteobacteria bacterium | reverse complement strand
GGTGCTGGACGCCGTAAAATATTATAAAGCGGACTTCACCGCCCTGCTCGACGGGAAGACAAAACCCGCAGAGAAAGCTTACACGGCCGCCGTTACCGCGCCCTGTATGCAGGCCTGTCCGGCAAGCCTTGATATTCCGGGTTATATCGAACTGATCAGAAATAATCGCTTTGACGATTCGCTGGCCCTGATCCGGGAAAAGTGCATCCTTCCCGGCGTGATCGGGCGCGCCTGCACCCATCCCTGCGAAAGCGCCTGTGTCCGCAAAGACCTGGATGAACCCCTGGCGATCCGCCTTCTGAAAAGGGCGGTGGCCGACGAAGACCTGAAGGGAGGCGCTGCGGCACTTGGCGCACCGGCGGTGGAAAGAGCGGATCGGATCGCCATTGTCGGCGCCGGTCCGGCAGGACTGGCGGCGGCCTACCACCTCCGGCGCATGGGCTATCCCGTGACCGTTTTTGAGGCGCTGCCCCGACCGGGCGGCATGGCCACCGTGGGTATTCCGGATTACCGCCTGCCCAAGGACATTTTGAACCATGAAGTGGATCTCATCAAGCGGATGGGCGTAAAGATCAAGTATAACAGCAAAATCGACAAGCTTGACTGGGCAGATCTGCAGAAAAAAGGATACAAGGCGCTCTTCCTGGCGATCGGCGCCCATGTGGGATCGAAAATCGGCTGTGACGGCGAGGATAAAGGCTTTGACGGCTTCGTCCAGGGCGCCGAATTCCTGAGGAATCTGAGCCTCGGGGCGAAAGTGGCCCCCCGTAAGAAGGTGGTCATCGTCGGCGGCGGCAACGTGGCTCTCGATTGCGCCCGCAGTTGTGCACGGCTGGGGTTCAAAGAGGTGGAAATCCTCTACCGGCGCTCCCGGGCCGAAATGCCGGCGAGTCCTGAAGAGATCCGTGAGGCGGAAGAAGAAGGCATCAAATTTAACTTCCTCAAGGCCCCAGTGAAGATCTTAGCCAAAGACGGCAAGGTCACGGGACTGGAATTTATAAAAATGAAGCTGGGCGAGCCCGATCAAAGCGGCCGCAGACGGCCCGTTCCGATCAAGGGCTCCGAAGCGACCCTGGCGACGGATATGATCATCGCCGCCACGGGGCAGAAATCCGACCTGACCCTCTTTTCGGGAAAAAGCAAGGTGGCCACCACCGACTGGGGCTCCATCAAGGCCGACCCGGTGACGTACAAAACCGGTGCCGACGGTGTCTTTGCCGGCGGTGACTGCGTCAGCGGCCCGGCGACCCTCATCGAAGCCCTGAACGCCGGCAATCAGGTTGCCCGAAGCATCGACGCCACCCTCCAGGGCAAGGCCTTGACCATGGGCAATCCCTTTGCGGGGATGGATGCGGCCGTGCAGCGGGATAAAGGTTATGTTGTCGGCAAGGCTGCTGCAAAAGTGCAATTTCTCAAGGTTGCCGAACGGCTGGAAGGTGTTGCCGAGGTTGAAGGCGGCTTTACCGCTGCGGAGGCCATGACGGAAGCGGGGCGCTGCCTGCGCTGTTACCGGCTGCTGGTCTGGGAATAAAATGGCTGCCCCGTCATTCCGTGCGTGATGCGGAATATGGGTATGAAATGATAGATTCTCGCTGCGGCGGAATGGACA
>JAPLJM010000175.1 GCA_026388595.1 Deltaproteobacteria bacterium | reverse complement strand
CGTCGACTGTCGCAGGAAGGAAACACAAGTGCACGACTCAACAGAGAGTCAACGATGATGTGCGTCTAAATATTGCCATATCTGCTGCTTTGAGGGCCACAGCATGACCTGAATGCGATGATCGCCAATACTATACTCTCTAACCATGGTATTTTTAAGATCGTCTAATCTATTGTTTTTATTGGTCGGGGCGAGAGGATTTGAACCTCCGACATCTTGCTCCCAAAGCAAGCGCGCTACCAGGCTGCGCTACGCCCCGTTTTGTTGTTTCGCTTTATTTCAGCAAGAAAGTATTTTTGCAAGTATTTTTCAGCTTTTGAAAAGCCTTTGCCCGATGGCTTAATTCATTTTTCAAGCTGGGCGGCAACTGCGCAACTGTCATGCCAAGGTCCGGCAAAAAAAAGACCGGATCGTAACCAAATCCACCGGGACCAACCGGTTTGTCCGCGATTTGACCTCGCCATTGGCCTTCGAAACATTCAAAGTGACCGTCGGGCCGGTATAAAATCAGGACACAGCGGAAAGCACTCCCCCGCTTTTCCCGCGGGACATCCTTGAGATCCTCTAAAAGTTTTTCGATATTTTTCTCATCGTTTGCATCTGCACCGGCGTATCGTGCTGAGTAAATACCCGGGGCCCCTTTCAGGGCATCCACCTCCAGACCCGAATCATCAGCAAGCACCACCTCTCCCGTCCATTCAGAAACAATCCTGGCCTTTTTCAGAGCATTTTCATAGAAGGAACAGCCATCTTCGAGGATCTCAGGCACATTTTCATAATCATTCAAAGAACAGGTAGTAATATCAAGACCTTCAAATAATGCTTCAATTTCCTTTATTTTTCCACGGTTTTTCGAGGCAAATACTATCTTTGTCAGTTTAAATCCCCCAGGAGCTCAACTTGTTTTTTAATCAGTTTCTCGATGCCCTCCTCAGCCAGGGCTGTCATTGCATGGAGCCGCTCGCGGTTGAAGGGCATTTTTTCCGCAGTCCCCTGGACTTCGATGAATAGACCGCTGCCGGTCATAATGACATTCATATCTACCTCTGCCCGGGAATCCTCTTCATAATTCAGGTCGAGCAGGATTTGATCATTGACAATCCCGACACTGACGGCAGAAACATAGTCGCAGACTGGAATCCGATCGACGATGCCCTTCTTTTGCAGATTTCGGAACAGATCAACCAAAGCCACGAAACCACCGGTTATGGAGGCTGTCCGTGTTCCACCATCGGCTTGAATGACATCACAATCAATATAAATGGTTCGCTCGCCAAAGGTATTCAAATCCGTGACGGCGCGCAGGGAGCGGCCGATCAGCCGCTGAATTTCGTGGGTCCTGCCCCCAATCCTGCCCCGGGCCGATTCGCGATCTGTCCGGCTCTGCGTGGAACCGGGAAGCATGGCATATTCGGACGTCAGCCATCCTCGCCCCGAATTCTTGAGAAACGCCGGCGCCTTATCTTCCACCGTGGCCGTGCAGATGACCTTTGTCTGGCCCATCTCGATCAGGACAGAACCTTCAGGATATTTTAAATAGTCTCTGGTTATCCAGATATCCCGGATTTCATTCCAATGCCGACCCTCTAATCTCACTGTGACTCCATTCCTTGAAATGATTTAGAAGAAATCATTGATGCTCTTACTCAAAGCCTGCGCAATTGCCTGTTGAGTTTTTTCGCTCATGATTTTTTTCCGGTCATCCGTGTTCGTCGCAAAACCTATTTCCAGAACCACCGCCGTTAGCGTTAAATCGTTCAGAATTGGAATGGGTGCTTCCCGCAGCCCCCTTCCCTTCCGGGGGAAAACATTTTCCATATTCCTTTGAATCGCTTGGGCAAACCGGACACTGTCATTTAGATTTTTATTCTTAACCATGTCCTTGAGGATAACCTGTGAATCCCCTTTGTCCTCAGGCGCCGCTTTAAATCCGGGGAAAAAAATTTCGTAGCCGCTCGCATTCTTACCAAAGCCGGCATTGACATGGAGACTTATGAACAGGGCCTCAGCAGGCGCTGCCCTCACGATTTTAAGACGTTCGGCAATAGACATTGTCTTTTCGGATGCTCGAGTCATCTGTACTTGAATGCCCGGTGTCCTTGCCAGTTCCTTCTGCAGCAATTGAGACAGGGACAGTGTAACTTCTTTTTCCCGGATCTTATCCGTAACGATAACACCACCATCCGTACCGCCATGGGCGGCATCAATAATGACCCATCGTTTTTGTTGACCCGATTGCGCCATCAAAAGGGATGACGGAATAAAAATAACCAGCAGAAATGTCAAAAAAACAATTCTTTTCATAGCACTGTCCATCATTAGATACTCTCTTTCCAGTTCGAGCGCTTCATATCGCAATTCATAAGATGGTGTCAACGAATAACACTAGGCCCCTGCAATCCGTTCCACCGAGATGACGCTCTTGAGTTTTTTCATGGCCGCGACAACTGCATTAAATTGATTGAGGTCAATTACGTCCAGTTTAAAATCACAGATGGCCTGCATATCATGGGGCCGCGTATCGATTTCAGCATGACTGATGTTGATATCCAGTGAAGAAAGAATGGAACTGAGTTCCGCCACCAGGCCTTTCTTATCCCTGCAGACCACACGCATGCCCACCGGGTAGCTGTGTTTTTCCTTGATGTTCCACTGGACATCGATCAGCCTGTCGGAATCGAATTCCTGGATATGGGGACATTGGGCCGTATGGATGGTAATGCCTCGCCCACGGGAGATAAAGCCGATAATTTCATCGCCGGGAATGGGGTCGCAGCATTTTGCGTAACGGACCATCACATCCTCAATGCCCGTCAGAGAAATTCCGGGGGCAGCCGTGGACGGCGGCTTTCTTTTTTGCTTTTCTGCCGAAGCATCGTCGCCCTTGGTCACCTCTTCCGGCAGGAGGAGACGCACCACATGCCTGGGGGAAAGCTTACCGTAACCTACGCTCACCAGGAGTTCTTCAAGAGAATTCAGCTTGTATTCCTCAAATATCTTTTTGATTTCATCCGATTTGGCAAAGGAGCCGAACTTCAGATGATGCCGTTTGAATTCTTTCTCGAGAAGGTCCTTCCCCAGATCGATACTCTTGGTCCGTTCTTCCGTTTTAATCCAGTTCTTAATCTTGGATCGGGCCCGGGAGGTGACTGCATATTTCAACCAGTCTTTGCTGGGGTGGTGTCCGGATTGGCTAATGATTTCAACCATATCTCCGTTCTGAAGCTGATATTTCAGGGGAACGATATTACGGTTGATTTTGGCCCCGATACATTGATTGCCCACGTCCGTGTGAATGCTGTAGGCGTAATCGAGCGGCGTGGCCCCCTTGGGAAAGGATTTGACGTCGCCGTTGGGCGTAAAGACATAAACCTCGTCGGGAAACAACGCCATTTTCAGGTTGGACATGAATTCGCGGGGATTCTTGAGCTCCTGCTGCGACTCCAGGAGTTCCCTGAGCCTTTTGATCTGCTCCGCATCGTCGTTTTGGGATGGTCTTTTTTCCTTATATCGCCAGTGGGCGGCGATCCCCTCTTCCGCCCATTCATGCATGGCCCGGGTGCGAATCTGAATCTCCACCCTCTGGCCATGGGGGCCAATGACCGTCGTATGCAGGGAGCGGTAATTATTGGCCTTCGGCATGGCAATATAGTCCTTGAAGCGGCCCGGCACAGGTTTCCAGAGGGCATGGACGACGCTCAACGCCTCATAACAGCTCTTTTCCTGGTCGGAGTCAAGGATCACCCGGAAGGCCATCAGGTCATAGACTTCATCAAAATTGAGGTGTTGCTCCTCCATTTTTTTATAGATGCTGAAGAAATGTTTTGCCCGTCCATCTACCTCCACGTTCAGATCAAACTTTTCCATTTCCGCCCGGATGATCCCCCTGACTTCCTCCGTATACTGGTCGCGCTTCTCGCTGGATTGAGCCACACGCCGCGCCAGTTCCAGGTAGGCTTCCGAATTGAGATACTGGAAGGCAAGATCTTCCAACTCCACCTTCATCCAGTTAATCCCCAGGCGGTTGGCCAGAGGTGCATAAAGCTCAATGGTTTCCTTGGCGATGTACAGCTGTCGACCTGGCGGCTGAAAGTCCAAGGTCCTCATGTTGTGGACCCGATCGGCCAGACGGACGAGGAGAATCCGAATATCCGACGACATGGCCAACATCATTTTCCGGAAATTTTCAGCCTGCCGTTCTTCCTGGCTGCCGAAGGTGATTTTGCTGATCTTGGTCAAGCCCTCGACCAGGAACGCCACATCTTTACCGAATCCCACGCGGACCTGCTCGATCGTCGTCAGGGTATCCTCAACGGTGTCATGGAGAAAACCGGAAATGATCGTGGCGGCGTCAAGCTTCATGTCCGCCAGCATTCCCGCCACTTCCATGGGATGGGTGAGATAAGGCTCGCCGGACAGTCGGACCTGACCCTGATGGACGGTGGCAGAAAAAATATAGGCCTTTTCAATCCGCTCCTGTTCTTCCGGAGACAGATAGTCCTGTGTTTTGTCCAAAATGTCGGTGATTCGCAGCATACAATAAGGTTACATTTCCGCTTTTACGGCATTGACGACAAAATCCTCTGCTTCTTTCAGTGTGAAAATATGTACTTCCCCGGACCGCCGGAACTTGATCTCCACCTTTCCTTCGGCCAGTCGCTTCGGACCGATGGTAAGGCGCAGCGGGATGCCGATCAGGTCCGCATCCATAAATTTCACGCCCGCCCGCTCATCCCGGTCATCCAGGAGCACCTCGACGCCTCTGTCCAGCAGCTTCCGGTAAAGTTCTTCCGCTGTTCGGGAGAGGGCTTCATCTTTCCAATTGACCGGTGTGAGGATGACCTGATAGGGCGCCAGGGGCATTGGCCAGGTGATCCCTTTGTCATCATAATTCTGTTCGATGCAGGCCGCCACTGTCCGGCCGATGCCGATGCCGTAGCAACCCATGACGATAATCTGTTCCTGACCGTTCCTATCCAGATAGCGGGCTTCCATGGCTTTTGAATATTTTGTGCCCAGTTTGAAAACATGGCCCACCTCAATACCGCGGGCGAATTGAATGGCGCTCAGACATCGGGGGCAGACATCATCTGCCTTGACCGCCCGAAGATCGACGAAATCGCTGACCTTAAAATCGAGGCCGAAATTGACATTTTTGACGTGGTGATCCTCCTTATTCGCGCCCATGACAACATTCTTCATGTTCATCAGCGAAAAGTCGGCCAGGATCCGGCATTTGATGCCGATTGCCCCGGCAAAGCCGCGGGGTGAATTCGTGACCTCCCGGATCATGTCATCCATGGCCAGTTCCAACTCGTCGCAACCAAGATAATTTTTGACCTTGATTTCATTGACTTCCTCATCGCCCCGGATCAGAATCGCCACCGCTTTGCCGTCGGCGCTGAAGATCAGGGTTTTAACCACATCCTGCGGCGTCACCTTTAGAAAGGCGCAGACCTCCTCAATCGTCCGGACATCGGGCGTATAGACCTCCTCCAGAGGAAGAAAATCCTTTTCGTCAACAGGCTGCTGTTCCGGCCGGGAAACCTCTGCTTTTTCAAGATTTGCCGCATATTCACATTTCGTGCAATAGACCATGGCGTCTTCGCCGGAATCCGCCGTTACAAGGAATTCATGGGAAAAACTTCCCCCGATGCTTCCCGAGTCCGCTTCCACGGGTCTGAATTTTAGGCCACAGCGCGTGAATATCCGGTTGTACGCCTCGAACATTTTCCGGTAACTGAGCTCCGCGCCTTCCTCATCCACATCGAAACTGTAGGCATCCTTCATGCCGAATTCCCGGCAGCGCATGACGCCAAAGCGGGGGCGGATTTCGTCGCGGAATTTGGTCTGGATCTGATAGAGGTTCACCGGCAGTTGGCGGTAAGATTTAACTTCATTCCGAACCAGGTCCGTGATCACCTCTTCGTGTGTCGGACCGAGGCAGCACTCCCGGTCATGCCGGTCGCGGAAGCGCAGCAGTTCCTTGCCGTAGTGGGTCCACCGCCCTGATTCCTGCCAGAGCTCCGCCGGCTGGACGGTGGGCATAAAGAGCTCCTGCGCCCCGGCACGGTTCATCTCCTCGCGGACGATCTGTTCAAATTTCCGGATCACCCGATAGCCCAGGGGCAAGTAGGAATAGACCCCGCTGGTCAACTTTCTGATCAGGCCCGCCCGCAGCATCAATTGGTGGCTGACCACATCCGCATCTGAAGGGACTTCCCTTGCCGTCGGCAGGAACATTTCCGAATAACGCATCAAATCCTCTCCTTTCCCTAAAATCTCGGCGACTGCTCGCTATTTGATTACGGCACGCCGAGGCTGTTGCACAGCGCGCTCGGCGTTCACATAACCGATTCCTTTATTTTGTTAATTTCTTCAATCAATACAGGGACAAATTCCTCTTCCTTGATTTTCCGGATTATCTGACCCTTCTTAAAGAGCATTCCAAACCCCCGCCCGCCCGCGATGCCGATATCCGCTTCGGCCGCCTCTCCCGGTCCATTGACCACGCATCCCATCAGGGCAATCCTGAGATAAGTCTTCTCGCCGGCCAGCTGTTTTTCGACGGCGTCTGAAAGCTTGAACAAATCGATTTCACAACGCCCGCAGGTGGGACAGGAAATGATATCCGGACCGACCCTCCGGATATTCAGGGCGCGCAGGATCCCGTAAGCAAGGCCGATTTCAGACTCCGGACGGCCCGTCACCGACACGCGGATGGTATCACCGATCCCCTCGTGGAGGAGAACACCGATCCCGATGGAAGACTTGATGGCAGCGTTGATAAGCGTCCCCGCCTCCGTGACGCCCAGATGAAGGGGATAATCGGTTTTTTCAGAGAACCGGCGGTAAGCATCGATCATGGTGTTCACATCGGATGATTTGAGGGATACCTTGATGGCCGTGAAATCCATCTCCTCAAACAGGATGATGCTGTTAAAAGCGCTCTCCACCAGGGCATCCGGTGTGGGCCCCCCGTATTTCATGAGGAGCTCCTTATCCAGCGAGCCTCCGTTGATTCCGATCCGAATCGCCACGTCCCTGCTTTTTGCCGCCTTGACAACCGCTCTGACCTTGTCGACGCCCATATTGCCCGGATTAATGCGGATGCCGTCGACACCGTTTTTCATGGCTTCCAGGGCCAAGCGATGATTGAAATGAATATCGGCAATCAGCGGCAGAGAAATCCGCTTTTTGATCTCCTTCAGGGCGGCCGCTGCTTCCTGATCGGGAACGGCCACACGGACGATTTCACAACCGGCGTCTTCCAGGGCGTTGATCTGGGCGATCGTTGCCTTGACATCGCGGGTATCCGTGCAGGTCATGGACTGGACGACCACCGGGGCATCGCCGCCCACCTGGACATCACCCACGAAAACAGCCCTTGTTTTTTTCCTTCGGAGCTTCTGTTCCAATGAAGACAATCCCTTGATCGAGCCCCTCCCCGCTTTGGGAAGCAGGGCCTGGCATGAGTGAATAAAGGCGGTTTTTCAACAGGCTCTCATTCTATCGAATAACCGCGTGTTTATGTATTTCACCCTATCATGAAACCATCCCCACGTTCAATACGTATTTGCAGATGCCGAGGGACGAGGGCATCCATGAGCCGAAAGGGGATTGCTACGATAAGGCTCCGATGGAAAGTATCCGGGGTGTGTTGAAAGCAATTGTGCACCGACGGTCACCGCCGACCTCTGGACTGTCGCCCTGAGATATAAGCCGTTGCATGCCAGCCTTTGAGCCGGTCAGTCCACCGGATCAAACCAGAGATCGCACAGGTAGTTGATGGTGAGTTCCTGGCCTTTCCGGATGGCTTTTTTCGCCCGGTAAAGCATTAACTT
>JAPLJM010000186.1 GCA_026388595.1 Deltaproteobacteria bacterium | reverse complement strand
ATGAACGAATCAATGCCGTGGTCACGCCGATGGCAAAAGTCAGGGAAAAGAGGATGACCGCCTCCCGGAAGAGCTGCTGCGGTGTAAGCAGTCACTACAGAATTGGCTGGGGGCGTTATTTTGCTGTGGGCGAGTCCGGTTGATCGACCTCATACAAGGTATCGTAATAGTCGTTAATGACATTGGCGGCTGCATGGAAGAGGGTTATCCCAATGGCGGTGATGGCAAACCATTTCCATAGAATCGGACCCTCCTCGGCGGCGAGAAATGTTCCCACAGTGACAGAGATGAGGGACATCGTAAATGACCAGGGACGGGTTGCAATAATGTATTTCTTGATCTGGGCTGACTTCATATCTTTTCAATTGCCTTCATAAGTTTATTCACCGCGCTCGCTAACCTTTTTTACCGTTTATGCAAAGCTCGCTTTACTATGGTGATATTGCGCGTGTGGCAGAGGCGGGTGCATATCATATCCCGTGAAATTGTCAACCTTTAACCTTGACCCTACCCACCACCATCAACCTGGTTGCGATGTCATCGAGCCGATGCAGCATACCCATTTGACACTGGAGTCGATGATTGTTGAGGAGCATGTCAGGACGGGCAAGGCCTTTATGACATCCGTTCACCGCAGTGGTTGCAGAAGGCGGCGCTGAAGAGATTGTCCTGTCCGCATTTCGGACATGCCCTGGATTGCGGTTTCGTCTCCACGGGGCTGCCGCACTGGAAGCAGAATCGGGCATCAGCCGGAAGATTGCTGCCGCATTTTGTGCATTGCTGAAAGACAAGGATCTGATGGCCGCAGTGGGGACAGAATTTTGCTTCACGGGGAACCTCCTGCCGGCAGTCGGGGCATTTGAATTCCGTCGGGGCCGTCTGCTGACCCTGTGGTGTGGGGCCGCCCCGGAAAGCGTCTGCAAACATGGCCGGCATCATGAACCCCATGCCCAACCCCATGCCCGTGCCGGCTTCGCCTTGCGCCTGTGAGGCCGTTTCCATGGCCATGGCGGCCTTCATCTTGATCAGTTTGTTCAAATCATCAAAAACGCCCAGCCGGCTCTTGTCGTCAATCGCTTTTTGAACGTCCGGTGGCGGTGTAATCGAGTTGATATACAGATCGGTCAGCCCCAGACCAAACCGGCTGAAATCATCCTGGAGCAATTTCTTCAAATCTTCAGAGAATTCATTGTACCTGGCCGGCAGGTTGAAAATGGTATCGACGTGTTCTCCCATGAAATCATTGAACCGGGAAACGATGACCCGGCTGAGATATTCTTCAATCTCTTCGGTGGTATAGACGCCCTGTGTCCCGACCAGGGTGTTGATGAAAAGCACCGGCTGAATGATCCGGAGGTTGAACATACCAAAGGCTCGCAGACGGATCAGACCCAGCTCTGAATCCCGAAAGGCCACGGGGTCACGGGTGCCCCATTTCAGATCGGGGAAGACCTTCATACTGGTGATATAGACCTCCGCGCGCAGGGGGCTGGTCATACCCCAGGGCAGGCTCAACACCTTGGTCAGGATGGGAATGTTGGCCGTTTTGAGGGTATGTCGGCCCGGGCCGAAGGCGTCGAAAGCCCGGCCGTTATAAAAGAAAACGGCGGCTTGACTTTCCCGGACAGTCATCTGGGCGCCAAACTTTATTTCACCGGAGCCCTTCTCAGGGATCCGGTGGACCATTTCTCTCCCGGATTCGTCAAACCATTCGATTACTTCCAGAAAAACAGCATTGTCGGTTCCCATGGTTAATATCCCTTCCCGTGCGCTAGTCTTGATGGTGCAGTTTACGCAAGGCCATCCTCCCTGTCAAGCTGAAAACGGGGTTTGATATTTGGCGGAGAATGCTGTAAGTACTGGCCTATGAAAAAGAAGCCTTCGGAATATGCGAAAATTTATCAGGGAAAGGCGCTGATCGCCGATCCGATTCATCAGTACGCCTCTTTTACGGTGCCTTTGGCTGATTTCCCCTCCGAACGGACGGAAAAGGATCTGTTGGATTCCCCCTGGGTCCAGCGGCTGCGGCGCATCGGACAGTTGCAGAGTGCTCGCTGGGTCTATCCCGCCGCGGAACACAGCCGGTTTCAGCACTCCCTCGGGACGATGCACATGGCCGGCGAATTCGGAAAAAACCTTTATCCCAGCCTCTGTGATGTTTGCCCGGATGCACCTTCTGCGAATTATGTGGAGGAGCTGTTGCGGCTTGCCGGCCTGCTGCACGATGTGGGACACGGGCCATACGGACATTTCTTTGACGACCATTTTCTGGATCAGTATCAGTTGACCCATGAATTGCTGGGTCAGCAGATTATCATCCGGAAGCTGGGCCGCATGATCCGGCAGATTCAAAGAAGCCCGGCCGGTCCTTTCGCTTCCGGGGAATCCCTTGATCCCCGCCAGATCGCCTACCTGATCCGGATACCCGGCAAGCAGGAGGAAGCCCAACCCAGATGGCTGCAGCTCCTGCGGCAGCTCTTCTCCGGGATTTATACCGTTGACAACCTGGATTATGTCCAGCGGGATGCCTACATGACGGGGTTTTCCCTGGATCTGGTGGATATCAGCCGGCTCCGGTTTTACAGTTTTTTTACCCGGGACGGATTGACGCTTCACCAGGCGGGGATATCAGCGCTCAGCCGTTTTCTGAATGCCCGCCTGAACCTCTACACCAATATCTATTTTCACCGGACGACACGGGCGCTTGATCTGCATCTGCAGGAAATCTTCAGGGATACCCTGGATCTGATCCTGCCCGTGAACCCCCTCGAACGGCTGGACGATTATCTGGCCTGTGATGAGTGGCGCCTTTTCCAACAAGTCCACCAGTGGCTGGCGAGCCCCGATCAGAAGAAACGGAAATTGGGGCGCGAGTGGGAAAAACTGTACAACCGGCAGGTCAAATGGAAAATGTCCTTTTCCACAGAAATGTCGGTGGATCAGCTCCAGCGTGGCATGAACTTTTCGACGGCAGGCGATTATGAGCGGCAGCTCCGGAGACACCTTCCCGAATCCTTGAAAAAGATGGCATTTCGCATCGATCTGGCCACCCAGGACCCACGTCCCTTAAATCCCATGGCGGAGACGGAAAAACGGGTGAATATTTACAACCCCATGACCGGCATGACATCTCCGGAACCCCTTCATGATCTTTACCGCTACATACCGGCCCGGGTGGTGCATTTCCGGGTATTCTCCCATAGCCATCAGTATGATGCCGAGCTTTCACAGGCTGCTGAAAAAACACTGAGCGACCGGGAAGGGGGCCTCAAGACCAACCTATGATCCTGCCTTCCGATACTACCGACCTGACCCTCTTTGTCCGGACATCCGAAGAGGATGTGGTGCGCTGGGACCGCCGGCGCATCGTGGAGGCGCTGATCCGTGAAACGAATACGGATGTCGATACGGCGGAGGTGATCAGCCGGGAGGTGGAAAAGCAGATCGTCCAGTCCGGAATCAGCCTGCTTACCACGCCGCTCATCCGGGAGCTGGTGGACGCCAAGCTGATCGAGCGGGGACTCGATCACGCCCGGCGGATGCATGCCCTGATCGGCTTTCCCCTCTATGACGTTCGTCAGTTGATCTTTCTGCAGAACAAGGAAAGCGCCAATGTTCCTCACAGTCCGGAGGGCACAAATCTTGTTCTGGCTGAGGGGATCAAACGGGAATATGCGCTGCACGATGTCTTTTCTCAGGACGTGGGAGAGGCCCATATCGCCGGTGACATGCATATCCATGGTCTTGGCTTTATCGACCGGATCTACAGTTCCGGCCAGTCCCTGGAATATCTGAAGAAATTCGGCCTGAACCTGCCTCACTCCCTCACGGTGGCGAAGCCGGCAAAGCACGCCGAGGTTCTGCTGGCCCACATGGTCCGTTTCGGGGCCATGCTGCAGGGACACTGCGCCGGGATCATCAGCTGGGACGCGGTCAATTATTCCTTTGCCCCCTATCTAAGTGGTATGAACGACAAGGAAATCCGGCAGTTTGCCCAGATGCTGATCTACGAGTTTTCACAGTTGACCTCCGCTCGGGGAGGGCAGGCCATGTTTACGGACATCCATCTGTATTGGGAAGCCCCCCGGCATTTTGCCGATCTGCCGGCGATCGGGCCAGGCGGTGAATATACCGGTAAAACCTACGGGGCCTATGAAGCGGATGCCCAGCGGATGATCTGGGCCATTTTTGATGTATTCAAAAAGGGAGATGCGACCGGCAAGCCCTTTATCTTTCCACGCCCCCTCGTTCATTTAACGGAACGATTCTTTCGGACAGAGCGCCAGCGAGCGTTTCTTGAACATCTCTGCCAGGCAGCCCTTGAGAAGGGCAGTCCCTGTTTCATTTTCGATCGTGAAGAACCCCTGCATGCGTCATCCCGGGACCCATCGGATGATTTTGATGAACACCAGGCACCCTGGAAGATACGGTCCGCGGCGATCCAGAATATCACGCTCAATCTGCCGCGACTGGGTTACAAGGTCGGCGCGGATAGCCGCCGGCTGTTCATGCTCCTGACGGAGTTGTTGGACATGGTGGCTCAGGCCCACATCCAAAAGAAAGACTTCATGGAAAAGCTGCTTTCTCATGGCGATCGCGGACCCCTTTCCATGCTGACCATGAACAGGGATGGGGCTCCCTATCTGAGGATGGGACATGCCCGTTATCTTATCGGTATGGCAGGCCTCAATGAACTGGTCCGGATTCACCAGGGGCAGGAAATGCATGCATCTGCAGAGGCTCTGGCCTTTGGTTTAAAGGTCATCGAGCATATGAAAACGGAAACGGATACCTTGACGAAAAAATACGGTCTGCGCTTCATGCTGGAACAGACGCCCGCAGAGACCACAACGCACCGTTTTGCCCGCCTGGATCTTAAGCATTTTTCGCCGGAGGCGGGTCATCAGGTGAAAGGCAACATCGCAAAGGGGGAAATCTACTATACCAATTCCACTCACCTGAATGTCTCAGCCCCACTCCGGCCTAGGGACAGGGCCGCCTGGGAAGGCAGGTTCCACGCGTTGATCGGGCCTAGCGCGATCACACATTTTTGGCTGGGAGACCAGCGACCGGCTGCAAAAGAGCTGGCCGAATTTATCACCCGTATCTTTCATGAAACGCAGAATCGGCAGATCCTCCTGTCTCCTGATTTTACAAGCTGTTCCGCCTGCCAGAGGACAGCGGACGGGCTTCATGAAACCTGTCCTGTCTGCGGATCTCCGGAGGTGGAAGGCATCGCCAGAATTACCCAATACTTCAGCAGGGTTTCAGGATGGAACAAGGGGAAACTGGCAGAGCTGGAAGACCGGAACAGAACCCTCTCCTTTTCCCCCTGAATTGAAACCGACGAAAAATGGTTCGCAAGCGGCGAATGAAAGATTTTTCGATTTTCCAGAAATTAGGCTATTTTATTGAATTAAATCATATTTTTGTATTATAATCTTTCAAGTGAAAAAGATTTTGAGCCGCGGCGAAGCCATTTTTCAAAGGTCTCTTATCTTTGATTCGCCGCTTGAAAGCCTATTCTTTCTGATACAGGGGGGCCTGTCCTTTCTCCAATCTCCTGATATTTTCAGCGACCGCCCTCACGATGCCCTGGATGGAAATGTCCGTGGCTCCGGCAATGTGGGGAGTTGCCAGCACGTTGTAGCTGAAGATGGGATCGTCAGGATCGACCGGCTCTTCCCAGAACACATCCAGACCCGCTCCGCCGATTTCCTCCGAAGCAAGCGCCTCTTCCAGGGCAGCCCGATCAACCAGGCCCCCCCGGGATAAATTGATTAAAAATGCATCCCGCTTCATCTGGCTGAAAGCCTGCCGTCCGATCATATGCATGTTTTCGGGCGTCAGGGGGAGACAGAGGACCACATAGTCAGCATGGCTTAGAAGTTTTTCCATCTCTGCCGGTGTTCCGGCCCACTCCAGTCCGAGTTCCTCTTTGGCTTTCTGAGGATCATCACGTTTGATCCCCATCAGGTGAACGTCGAAGGATTTCAGCCTTCTTGCCAAAGCAGTGCCGATGCCGCCAAGACCGATGAGACCAACCGTTTTACCACTCAAGGCCCTTCCCGCGGGAGTCCCCGTTTGCCTGCCCGCTAAGCTGAGGGCCATTTTCCGGAAATCTCTCGATAGGCCGATCATCAGGTAGATACCCAATTCGGCGACGGAATCGGCATTGCCGGAAATGCCGCTGGGAACATTGGCCACCATGATATTCATTGCCCGGGCAGCGCCGAGATCAACCCCCTCCAGCCCGGCGCCGCATTGCTGAATAAGCCGAAGACGATCAGCATCAACGAGATGCTCTCTGCGCACGACGCTCATCGTCGGGATCAGCACATCGTATCCCTTTAAGTCATCGAAGCCGAATCGTCCGCTGGCACTGAACGAATGTTGAGGCAGTTCATTTCTTATCAATCCCAAGAATCCACCCCAGGCATTCTCGTGAGCGGCGAACAGGATTTTCATACTTTAAGCCTCCATAAATCAATTTTCGACCATCTTGGTTTG
>JAPLJM010000028.1 GCA_026388595.1 Deltaproteobacteria bacterium | reverse complement strand
TGGATGCCATGTGCCATGTGGCCTATCAAGCCAGCGGTTTCCCCAGAAACCGCGTCCTCGGCATGGCGGGCGTCCTCGATTCCGCCCGTTTCCGGGCCTTCATTGCCCTGGAGCTCCAGGTCTCCGTGGAAAACATCCATGCCTGTGTCCTGGGCGGTCATGGCGATACCATGGTCCCCCTGCCCCGCTACTCCACCGTGGCCGGGATTCCGATTACCGAACTGATGACGCCGGAACGCATCGAGGCCCTGGTGCAGAGGACCCGCAACGGCGGGGCGGAAATCGTCAGCCTGCTGAAGACGGGCAGCGCCTACTACGCTCCGGCTTCTGCGGCAGTGGAAATGGCCGAAGCCATCCTGAAGGACCGGAAAAAGATCCTCCCCTGCGCCGCCTACCTGGAGGGGGAATATGGGATTCAGGGCTTGTTTGTGGGCATTCCCGTCAAATTGGGGGCGCGCGGCATCGAACAAATCATCGAAATCAAACTGATGCGGGAAGAGCAGGCGGCCCTGGAGAAATCGGCGGCGGCCGTGCGGGAGCTGGTGGAAGCCATGAAGAACATGGACTGATCAACGCGTTGCGAGTTTATTATAAATGAAGAGATGGAGGAAACTATGGAAAAACTGCATTATGAGGACTATGCGATCGGCGAAAAACTAAAATCCCCCGGACGGACCATTACGGAAACGGATATCGTCATGTTTTCCGCCTTTACGGGGGACTGGCACCCCCTGCACACAAATGTGGAATTTGCCAAGAAGACCATTTTCGGCGAGCGCATTGCCCACGGCATGCTGACGCTCTGTGTGGGCAGTGCCCTGATGTTCCGGCTCGGCCTATATGCGGCCCTCCCCAAGTCGTTCATCGCCTTCTACGGCATGGACTCGGTGCGTTTTACGGGCGCCACCAAAATCGGCGATACGATCCATTGCGAAGTGGAAATTGAAGGCATGGAGGCCAAGGACAACCAAAGGGGCGTCATCACCGCCAAGAATTCCATTAAGAATCAAAAGGGTGAAGATCTGGTCATCTACACGACGAAGCTTCTGTGCGGCAGAAGACCGAAAGCGTGATTGGGGCAGCTCCGTAAAAGTTGATTTTCCTTCCCCTTCATTTACACTTACCAAGAATCAACGTCGTATTGTTCCCCCCGAAGGCGAAGGAATTGGACAGGACATAACGCACGTCCGCCCTGCGCATGCCCGTGGAGACATAATCCAGGTCGCAGGCCGGATCGGGCTCGTCATGGTGTATCGTAGGCGGAATGAAACCATGCCGGATCGCCAGGAGGGAAACAATCGCTTCCAGCGCACCGGAGGCCCCCAGGGTATGCCCTGTCATGGATTTCGTAGAACTGACGGGAATGCGGCAGGCCCTTTTTCCGAAGACGGCTTTGATGGCTTTCGTTTCCATGATGTCATTGACCTGTGTCGCCGTCCCGTGTGCATTGATGTAATCGATGTCGTCAACCGCGACGCCTGCATCGACAATGGCCGCCTGCATGGCCCGCACCGCGCCCGACGCTCCGGCATCGGGCGATGTCATATGGACGGCGTCGCAGGTCACGCCGTATCCCAGGATCTCGCCATAGATCTGCGCGCCCCGGTTTCGTGCATGGTTTAGGGATTCGAGAATCAGAATCGCCGCCGCTTCTCCCAGTGAGATTCCCCGGCGGTTTCTGTCGAAAGGCTTGCAGCAGCCGGGATCGACGGCCTGAAGGGCATTGAAGGAGGCATAGGTGGTCCGGCAGAGCGGCTCCACGCCGCCGGCGATCATGATTTTCGCCGCCCCACGTCGGACCAGATCCCGGGCAAGGCCAATCGCTGTCGCCCCGGAGGAACAGGCCGTCATGAGGGATGTCTTGGGCCCCATGAGCCCCAGATGACTTGAAATATGATCCGCCGAGGCCGCGCCATAAAGGGAGGACAGCCGGGAAAAGCGGGCGCCTTTCCCCTGGTTTTTCAGATAATCCCGGAAGAAATCCTCCCCCTCCGGCTTGCCGCCGGCGCCGGCGCCCATAACCACGCCGGTCTCTTCACAAAGTTCATCGGGAAGGGGATACAGACCCGCCTCGCGCAATGCCTCGATGGCCGCCGCAAAGGCCATCTTGTCCGACCGGGACATCCTTTTTAAGGAATACCTCTCGGGAATCATTTCACGGGGATTGAAGTCCCTGATTTCCGCTCCCTGGTGCGTCCGGAAGTCCGACGTATCGAACAGGGTCAAGGGTCCGATCCCACAGAGCCCCTGCTGCAGGGCCGCTGCAAAAGCCAACCTGTTTTTCGCCAGGGCATTGACCGTCCCCATCCCGGTAATGACGACCCGTTCTTCCTGCATAACCTTCACACGTCATTTTTTAATTTGATCTCACGGGCATCATACAAAAATAAGCGGATCGTTTGTCGCTGGCTGCCGAATAAAAGTCAAGCCCCCTCTTTTGGGCCAGTACCGGCATAGGGGCAAATACAAAATACGGGATGGAACGTATTCCATTGTCATTTATATCCGTATTTCTCTTTTTCCGAACGGTAGATCCACTTGAAAATCAGTGGTCCTGAACTTAAGGCCTGCGAAAGGGGCAGGATCATTTCACGGTCAACGGCCAGCCAACTGAAATCCGGCTTGATGATCCTGAGTTTACCGTCCATGGGCGGCTGGGCCCATTCGGTATGTTTATAACTGACAAAGAGCATGACATCGTAGAAGCCCTCGGATTCTCCAAGCACATAGCCGTGCCGGAAGGCCTCCGGGGTGATCCGGTTAATCTCCATGATCTGATGGGCATAATCCTTATCGAGCTGAATGATGGCATAGCGCGCCACACCTTTTTCAGAATAGCGGGTTAGGGTCCTGGTTTCGGAACTGGAGACATACACCGTCGTCAGGCCGGGTACCTGCTTAAGGTATTGGGCGGCGATCAGGGCGGCGGTGCGCCTGCCGCCGGTGGCCTGATGGTGCCAGCCGTAGTATTCAAAGAGCTTTTCCTGGAGCAGGCGGGCCGGGCGTTCGCCCTTTTCATACAGGCTTTTGGAAATGTAGCGCAGCTCCTTGCCCAGGCTTTCGGCTGCTTCGGCAATGGGCCAGTCGAT
>JAPLJM010000278.1 GCA_026388595.1 Deltaproteobacteria bacterium | reverse complement strand
CAGGGCCATGACAGCCACAAAGCCCTCTGTCAGCATGGCGCCGTAACCGACCATGGGAATCTCCGTTTCATGCTCGATCATCTTCGGCGTGGTGCCGGAACCGATGAGGGCGTGGAACCCCGAGATGGCGCCGCAGGCGATGGTAATGAACACATAGGGCCACCAGGGACCGGGGATGATGGGCCCGCCGCCGCTCATGAACTGGGTGGTGAAGGGCATCTTGATCGAGGGGTTCACGAAGAGGAGTCCGATCGCCAACGCAGCAATGACGCCGATCTTCATGAAGGTGCTGAGATAATCCCGGGGGGCCAGCAGGAGCCAGACGGGAATCGCCGCAGCCGTGAATCCGTACAGGGGCAGGAGGATTGACACCTCTTTTTTATTGAAGATGAACCAGGAGGCAAAGCTGGACTCCGCCACATAGGGCCCCACGAGCACGGCCGCACAAACGAGGACAAACCCGGCGATGGACCCGGAAAGGATTGCCCCGGGTCTGAGCTTGAACATGTAGAGGCCGACGACCATGGCAATGGGGATCGTCATGGCAATTGAAAAGACGCCCCAGGCGTTGTTAAAGAGCGCGTTCACCACGGCCACTCCCAGACCGGCCAGGGCGATGATGATAATCAAGAGGATCACAACCGCCGTAACGCCGCCGGTGAGCTTGCCCACGTCTTTTTCAGCAATCACGGACAGGGACTGTCCCTTATGACGGTAGGAAGCAAAAAGAATGATCATGTCATGGACGCAGCCTGCAAAGACGGAACCCAGCAGGATCCAGAAAAAACCGGGCCCCCAGCCGAACTGGGCGGCCAGGACCGGTCCGATCAGGGGACCGGCGCCGGCAATGGCGGCAAAGTGATGTCCAAAAACCACCCATTTATTGGTGGGAACGAAATTCTGGCCGTCATTGCAGGAAATAGAGGGTGCGATATTCCTGTCGTCCAGCATCAGCACTTTTGCTGCGATGAACGCTGCATAATAACGGTAAGCCAGAGCAAATACACATAGTGAACCAATCATCAGATACAATGCACTCATAAAAACTGACCTCCTTCTTAATTATTTTTTATCAATATAGCCGGGACTCAGAAAAACTATTTTTCAAAATGCAGAATTAAGTCCCGTTTTATGCCTTTATCAAAGAATGATATCGTCCAAAGATCGTTTCGGCACGTGATGCCTGCCCTCGCCGTCCCGCCAGTATTTGACGTCTCCGTCAGCCTTAACCGCCTCCAGGATCACCGTTTCCACGGGCCTGCCCAGGGCGATCACCAGCAGGATCTCGTATCTTTCCGGAATATTCAGCGTTGCTCTGAGTTTCGGCCGTTGGATGGAGCCGATCATACAGGCTCCCAGCCTCTTTTCTACAGCGCCCAGCAGGATGGTCTGTGCGGCGATGCCGTTATCGAAATCGAATGAGGGGCTGATCTCCTTGTCGCCCAGCATGACAATATAGGCAGACGGCCGTTCGCCTTCAGCGGGGCCGGGCCATTCCTTCAGATAACCGGCCCAGGCCAGGTGCTCAAAAATGCGCGCGTTCTTTTGGGGATCACAGGAAAGGGCGTACTTGAGGGGTTGCTTGTTGCCGGCCGATCCGCTCAGCCTGGCAAGATCGACCAACTCTCTCAG
>JAPLJM010000228.1 GCA_026388595.1 Deltaproteobacteria bacterium | reverse complement strand
TTCAGTGCCTTTGTGTGTGCTTCTGCGGCTTTCATGTCAAAGTCGTCCACTTCCGCCTCAATCATGGTCAGGGCATCCTGAGGACATTCTCCGAGGCATGCGCCCAGGCCGTCGCAGTACTTTTCTGCCACAAGGCGGGCCTTGCCGTCAATGATCGCGATGGCGCCCTCGGCGCAGGCAGGGACGCAGAGGCCGCAGCCGTTGCATTTTTCTTCATCGATCCGGATAATTTTTCTCTTGATTTTCACCATTATTTTCTCCTTATCTGGGAAATCCCTTATCTCCCTTTGGATTGAAGATAAAACGGCATTGCCCCGTTGTCAAGCGTGGGCGGCCGGGGAATAGTCAATGGCAGCAATATAACCATCAAAACAGGGACCGGTGAAATTTGTTTCACGATCCCAAAAGCAGGGGGGAGAAAATACGCATTGACAAAATAAAAGGACATGCATAATTTGTCTGACACTAAAGGGCGGGGCGCCATGGGCAGAACCGCCAAAGAAGGAGGTAACATGTTTGAGGTAACAGCGAAAGCAAGTGAGATGATTAAGGAGTTTCTGAAAAGCCGGACGGAGGCGCCTTCCATCCGGATACTCATGCAGGCCGGGTGAGGCGGGCCCTCACTGGGAATGGCTCTGGATGAGTCACAGGGAAATGATGAGATCTTTACGGACGGGGGCGTCACTTTTCTGGTCGATAAGGGTCTTTTGGAAGAAGTTAAACCGATTAATGTGGACTTCATCGAGTCCGACGGAGGGGGCGGTTTCAAACTGACATCCAGCCTGGCCGCCGGCGCCGGTTGCGGGTCCTCTTGCGGCAGTTGCTGATGCGGTTCGTGAGACACTGACACCTTAATTTCAATCCTCTATCGTCAGGCGGGACAGGGTGCGTCCCGCCTGACTTTTTCCAAGGTTTCGACCGTTTAAACATGACCAATGAAGAAAAAACGGAGCGCTATCGGGCGCTCGTTGAAGAATGCCTGAAAGCGGAACGATTTGAAGAAGCGATTACCTTTTATCGGCAACTGATTGATCTTAATCCCGCCGATGATTCCTATCTGTTAGGTCTTGCCTGGGCCTATCATGATAGCGGTTGTTCCGAGCAGGCCATCGCCTGCTTCGAGCAGGTCTTCGAAAAGGAACTTCGGAGGCGGATTTTTACAGGGTTTGCCTTCGATGAACTTGTCAGAATCTTCAAAGAGAGCAAGAAGTACGACCGCTTGGTGGACATTTGCGAACGCGCCGTGGCGGCGCAACCGGAAGATGTCGCCCTCCTGGGCGAGTTGGGCGAAGCTTATCTCAAAGCCGGCCGGCCGGGCGATGCCGTGAACATTTTCCAAAAAATGACGGCCATGGAACCGGATGCCCCGGCCTTTTTCTGCAGCCTTGGACAGGCGCTCATTATGAACGATGATGATGTCGCTGGTGAGGCCGCCTACCGGCGGGCGGCGGACATCGATCCTGGCGATGCCGGTCCATTTTTCAACCGGATGGCGCACGCCTGCATTCAGGCGGGTCAATTGGGAAAGGCGGAAAAGGCTTTTCGACAGGGTCTGGCCGAAGGGAACGACGACCCGATGCTTCACTTGGGCCTGGGGGATGTCCTGATACAGCAGGGAAAACTGGAAGCAGGATCAGCGGCTTATGAAAAGGCCATGGCGTTGAACCGCAACGCTGCCGGCGTGTATCTGAATCGGCTGGGCCATACCCTTGCCCGTGCTGATTATCATTTGGAAGCCGTCGGGGCATTCAAAAAGGCCATCACGCTCGATGCACAGAATCCCTTCTATTACCTGGCCCTTTCCGAATCCTATCGGTCGCTGGGACATGAGGAGAAGGCGGTGGAAGCTCTCCGTCAGGCGGAACAGATCAGGACGGCGACCTAAAAAAGCCGGGGACGATGTCGGTCCCGCTCAGCCCTTCCCCATTTTTTTCAGCGTTTCTTTAAATACCCGGTAAAAAGCGTTGTTTTCCGAGACGCCCCGCTTGAGAATGGTCTCCACGTCATCGATATTCTTCGTATTGATGACCAGATTGACGCTCTTGTTGAAGGCCGCCATGTTATCCATGCTGCGGAACCTTTCACTGACCAGGGCGACAAAGATATCCCGGCGCGTCACCATGGACAGGCTTTCCAGGTACCGGAGGACGTCATTTTCATCGGGGGCGGCCGTGTCAAAACGCTCATCGAGGACGACCACATCATAGGTATGGAACCGCATCTTTTTCAGAGCATCCTTGGCGGAGCCCGCTTCCGTGATCATATAGCCCAGTGATTTCACGGCCGCGCTGATCTTTTCCGCGATGGCCGGATCGGATTCGCATATCAAGGCCGTCTCTCCTTCCGCTTCCACGAAATCGAAGGGTTTGTCCGCGGCATCGTATGCGGATGAATCGACTAGATCTAAAAGTGTTTTTTCCTCTTCCATGATCGCTTCCTCCAATTACCTCTCCCAGGGAGCGGGTTGTTGTTGCTGTTTTCCGTAGCTGCCGTCGACTCGGAGTTTACCGAGGGTCGTGGTGGCCTCACCCTTGGCGCTTTTGACGGAATCAATCCCGCGCCCCACGATCCCCTTGCTGGAAGCGTATGCCCGGGCGGTTTCTTCGCTGATTTTTTCT
>JAPLJM010000047.1 GCA_026388595.1 Deltaproteobacteria bacterium | reverse complement strand
CCACGGCGGACGGCGCCCGTTATCCTGCCTGGGTTTACCTGTACGATAAGGAGATTCGGACATTGTCCCGCATCAAGTCCGGGAGCTGGCGTTTGGAAAATAGAAAAGGATGACCTGCTACCTGTAATAAAAAGGGATTGTGACGTGATTTCAAGAAACAGGAATATTCAGGAGCCCCCCCGCAACCGTGAGTTGATCTCTCTGATCCTCTGGGGCTTTGCCCTGGTCCTCGGTTCATTTATCTTTCTCTATCTCGGTCATCGGGTTGATCAGACCCTCGGAACCGAACCATTTTTGATGATCGGTCTTTTTCTGCTGGCGGTGATGACCTGTGTCGGGAAATTCTATCAGGTCGTCTGGCGCAAGTGGGCCGAGCAGGAATTGCGGGAAAGCGAACAGCGCCTGTACAGCATCCTTCAGGGCTCCCCGATACCGACTTTCGTCCTGGGAAGGGATCACCGGGTGATCTACTGGAACGGGGCTATCGAAGCCCTCAGCAAAATAAAGGCCAAGGACGTCATCGGCACAATCGATCACTGGAAGGCCTTTTACAATGCCCAGAGGCCCTGTATGGCCGATTTGCTGGTCGACGAATCCCTGGGGACCATCCCCCAATGGTATTACGGTACCTTTGTCAAATCCAAACTTATCGACGAGGCCTACGAGGGAACGGATTTTTTCCCGGCCCTGGGGGAAAATGGAAAATGGCTGCGCTTTACGGCCGCCGTGATCCGGAATTCTCCGGGCAACCTGATCGGCGCCGTGGAAACACTGGAAGACATCACGGAACAGAAGCGATCGGAGGAAGAACTGGTC
Organism: Deltaproteobacteria bacterium; assembly: GCA_026388595.1. GTDB lineage: Bacteria > Desulfobacterota > Syntrophia > Syntrophales > Fen-1087 > JAPLJM01. The sequence continues at coordinate 2,458 of JAPLJM010000047.1, read as the reverse complement.
AAAATCAAGAAGCTGGAATCCCTCGGTATACTCGCAGACGGGATTGCCCAAGATTTCGGCAGCCTGTTATCTGCCATCCTGCGGAATATCTTCCTGGCGAAAATATCCGTGACCGATGAAGACAAGATTCTGGAGCAGGGCCTGGAAATCGCCGAGAAAGCCAGCCTCCAGGCAAAGGAATTGACCAACCGGCTCATCACTTTTTCCAAAGGCGGAAATCCGATCCGAAAAGCGACCCCGCTTGCCCCGCTTTTGCGGGAAACGGCGGCAATGTCCATCCACGATGCGACCATCCAGTGTAAATTCGATCTTCCCGATGACCTCTGGTCCGTTGAAATTGACGATGGCCAGATTAAACAGGTCTTCCAGAATCTGCTGAGCAATGCCTGGGAAGCCATGCCGGATGGGGGAATCGTCCATGTCTGCGCCAACAATATCGTTGTCTCAGCCAGCGATAAACTGCCCCTCAAGGAAGGAAAATATGTCAAATGGTCCGTGCAAGATCACGGGGTTGGTATTTCCAGAGAACATCGGGAAAAGTTATTTGAGCCTTATTTCACCACGAAACAAAAAAGCGATTCCACCGGGATCGGTCTGGGGCTGGCCATGTGCTACGCCATTGTTAAAAAACATGACGGCTACATCGCTGTAGAATCGGAACCGCAGATGGGGACGACTGTGGATGTCTATCTCCCCGGGGCGCCGGTGAACGGTTATTCAAACAACAATGAAGAAGAGTCCTCCGCTGTAAGCCGGGAGAAGATTCTGGTCATGGAACATGATGAGGTTATGCGGGATGCAGCCGGAATCATGCTCAATTTCCTGGGCTACTCCTCCGACTTTGCGCAGAACGGAGAGGAAGCCATCCGGTATTACGAGACGGCATGGGTGACGCATCATCCCTATATTGCCGTTGTCCTTGATTCAACCGCCCCCGGGGGGCAAGGTGTGGAGAACATCCTGCAAACGCTGCTGAAGCTGAATCCCCATGTCAAAGCCATTATCGCCGGCGGGGACGCCCATCACCCCATGTTGGCAGAGTTCCGGATGTATGGGTTCAGCGGCGCCGTTGCGCGGCCTTACACGATTGATACCCTAAAGGCGACCTTGGGTCATCTGCAGTTGTAAGCCCCGGAATGATCGGGCTTTGCCCCTATTCGAACTTCCAGGTTGTCCCCAGGGAGGAATCCTTGAGGATGATCCTTTTCCCGGACAGGATTGCCCGGACCTCATCCGCTTTCTGCCAGTCCCTGGCCGCTCGAGCCGCTTGCCTTGCAGTGATGAGGGTTTCAATTTCAGCTGGATCAATGCCTCTTTTTGCAGCCTCCCGATCCCGGTCCTGAAGGAAATAATCATGGGGATCCGTTTGGAAAAGCCCCAGCACGCCCCCCAGATCCAACAGAATGTCCAGCGCCGTTTTCAGGATCAAATCCGTCTCTGCGGTGCGGACGAAGGCCCTGTCGGCCATAAATCCGTTCAACAACCGGACGGCTTCAAAAACATGACCCAATGCCCTGGCCGTATTGAAATCATCATCCATGGCCTCGCTGAACTGAGTGGGCAGGGACAACAGTTTTTCATAAAGGTTCCTGTTATTACCGGACAATCCGGAAGGATTCACTTCAGCATCCACAGCCGGCGGGGTCCGAAGGTCCTCAATCCGTTTCAGCGTACTGTAAAAGCGGTCCATGCCCATCCTGGCCTCGGTCAGGGATTCCGCTGAAAAATCCACGGGGCTCCGGTAATGGCTCTGCAGCAGAAATAATCTCAAAACCTCGGGGTGGTAAGCTTGCAGCATGTCCCTGATCGTAAAGAAATTATTAAGCGATTTTGACATCTTCTCGCTGTCGACCTTGACGAAGCCGTTGTGGACCCAGTAACGGGCCAGGGGCTTGCCCGTCACCCCTTCGGACTGGGCAATCTCGTTTTCGTGGTGGGGAAAAATCAGGTCCTCTCCGCCGCCGTGAATGTCAAAGGTGTCCCCCAGAAAGCGCTGACTCATGACGGAGCATTCAATATGCCAACCCGGCCGCCCCTGTCCCCAGGGACTTTCCCACCAGGGTTCGCCTTCCTTACTCGCTTTCCAGAGGGCAAAATCAAGGGGGTTCTTTTTTTTATCATTCACATCCACCCTTGCACCGGCTACCATTTCGTCCAGATTCCGACCGGAAAGCTTTCCGTAACCCCGGAAATTTTCCACGGTATAATAAACATCTCCGTCCGCTTCATAGGCGAGCCCCTTCTCCAACAATCTCCGGATCAGGCTGATCATCCCCTGAATGTGCTCCGTGGCTTTGGGTGTAAATGAAGGCCTGACCACACCGAGCCGGTCCATATCCTCATTGTGCTCGCGGATATAACGCTCGGAGATATCCGCAATGCCGACTCCTGCCGCATTGCTTTTCTGGATGATCTTGTCGTCCACATCGGTAAAGTTTTTGACATAGGTCACTTCGAA
>JAPLJM010000121.1 GCA_026388595.1 Deltaproteobacteria bacterium | reverse complement strand
CTCCAGTTTCAAGGGCGATAAAATCCCGGAAGGCAACTTGTGAGGCATGAAGAGTTCCTGCTCGACCGGATGCATGAAGGTGCTCCCATCCGTCATCAAAAATAAACTTTCCTGCTTGATGACTTTATCGATCACCGAATCGGTATATGAATATTGACGGTTTATGACCAGATTAACCGGGATCGATGCCATAAAATTGAGGATGGTTAAGGTATCTGCTGAGGGGTCATCGCGGGTCAGAATGATTGCGACATCAAAGGGAATCAGGGCATTCAACTCGGTCAGAATCGCCTGAAAAAGTTCGCTGCTCCGCAGGCTGGAATTCACAATTTTAAAGATGTTTTTCATGACCCCGATGTATTGTTCTTTATGCCTGTTATTGCTTGTCAGGGTCAGATTATCGTATGCGAAGGCCGCACTGCTTAGGAGGGGCACCAGGACATCGATATCCTCCTGGCTAAAGGGCACATCGGAACTGCGGCGGGAAAGCGTCAAAACGCCCAGGACCTCATTGATTCCCCTTATGGGCATGCAGAGGAATGATTTCGTTCCGTATTGTGAACGGGCGATTCTTCCAAAACGACTGTCCTTTTCGACATCATTCACCAGGATTGGTGATTTGTTGATAACGGCGAACTTGGCAATGCTGTTCTTGAAATCAACACGGTCCCCTTTCTGCAGAATACCTCCCAGGCCTATATTGGCCTGGACAATAAAAACCTCCCGCTGCGGACGCTCAAGGAGAAGCACGGATCCGACGTCTGCATCGGTCAATGTTAAAGCCCGCTCCAGAGTGATATGGAAAAGGTCTTCCGTATCAAAGGTCACGTAACAGAGATCCGATAATTCCTTGAGGGTGGAGATTTGCGCCACCCTTTTGTCAAGATTTCCAAAACTGTTGCGTAGCTCCGTTGAAAGAGCATAAAAAGACTGGACGATTCCTCGTAATTCGCTGGTTTCTGCGGGAAGCGACAATCCGGCCATTTCTTTTGGCAGGCTTTCCGTGATGCGTCGGGAGGTTGAAATGATTTCATCAAAAATATTTCGGATCAGGATATAGCCGAAATAAGATGAGAGGAGCAATGCAATAAGAAAAATGGGAATAAATTCATCTTCCAGCATTTCATATTTGATCGCAAAGAATCCGAATCCCATAACTGGAACGAGGAAGAAAAGACCGAAAATGATGGTAAGCTTGTAGTAAAGGTCTTTGCTTTCGATGGACAGGTCGGACAGTATTTTTTTTATATTTATTATTTTGAACATCTCCATGACCTTGAATACGTGACCTTGAATAAAGGTCCTGTGTTAATGGGTATAGTCTTTCATGATCTCTTCCAAAACCTTTTCAATCATCTGTCTGATTTCCAAAAGACGCTCTTCCGTTGCCGCCTCAAAACGCAGAACCAGCACGGGCTGAGTGTTGGATGATCGGATCAGGCCCCAGCCGTCTGCGAAGGGAATCCGGACCCCGTCAATGTCAATGATCTTAAAATCCTTTCGGAAGTAAGCCTTGGCATCCTCCACCACTTGAAATTTGATGTGATCCGGACAGGCCACACGGATTTCCGGAGTGGTAAAGGTAATGGGGACGTCTGCCAGAAGTTCGCTTATCTTTTGACCGGATAGGGACAGGATTTCCAGCAGGCGGATGGATGCATAAATGGCATCGTCAAAACCGAAATAGCGATCGGCGAAGAACAGGTGGCCGCTCATTTCGCCTGCCAGCAAGGCTTTTTCCTCTTTCATTTTCGCCTTGATGAGAGAATGGCCTGCCTTCCACATCACCGGGTGGCCGCCATGGGCGATAATGTCATTATAGAGCTTCTGGGAACATTTGACCTCGCCGATGATGGCGGCGCCGGGGTTTGCCTGAAGAATAAACCTGGAAAATAACAGAAGAAGTTCATCGCCCCAGAGAATTTTCCCTTCGTCCGTAATGATCCCCAGGCGATCTGCGTCGCCGTCGTAGGCGATGCCGACGTCTGCTTTTGTTTCCTTGACCAGAGCGATAAGGTCTTTCAGATTTTCCGGGATGGTGGGGTCCGGAAAGTGATGGGGAAAATGTCCATCCGGGTTACAATAAATATCAGAGATTTCGCATCCGAAGCGCTTAAAAATGGGCAGGGCAAACAGCCCCCCCACGCCGTTGCCGGCATCGACCACAATCTTCAATCCCGGCCGGATCTTCACGTTGCTGAACAGGTAATCCTCATATGACGAGGCAATGTCCTGACGGCCTAGCTTGCCCTTTCCGGAGAGATATTCAGCATTTTCCATGATTATTCGCAGTTCCTGAATTTCTTCGCCGTAAATCGTGTCAGGACCGATACAAATCTTGAAGCCATTGAATTCAGGTGGGTTATGGCTTCCGGTGACCATGACGCCCCCTTCGGTATTCAGGTGACGGATAGAATAATAGAGCATACCCGTTGCACAAAGCCCCACATCAATGACATCAATACCGGTTGAGCGAATCCCCTCCGTAACGGTATTCAGATAGGTTTCTGAACTCAATCGGCAGTCTCTGCCGGCTGTCATGGTCTTGACCTGATGCCGGCGAGCATAGGTGCCAATCGCCTTCCCCAACTGCCGGACAAAGTCGGGATTCAAGTCCTGATCAACAACACCCCTAACGTCATATTCGCGAAACACTTGTGGATTCATCAAATCTCCCGTTATTCGTTTTACGTTAAACAATAACCTCTCTCCCTGTCAAGAAAAAGAAGCCCGATTTGCCGCCCTGATTAAGCGTTTTTCATACTTGAGCGATGATTTTTCATATTTTTTTTCCAGAAAAGGATCATCGTTGAGCAATTGCCTGAGGCTGACCAAGATATCCTCTTTATTGATATCCAGCAGTGCAAATGTCAGGGGGCATCCCCGGTGCTCATCACAACTCATGTGGCCGGGATTGATCATGATGACACCCTTGCGCCGCTTAATTTCCGCCCGGTGCGTATGGCCGTACAAAAAGAGATCTGTTTCGCCGCGGTGCAGGATCATTTCCGGCTTGAGATCATCGTCCAGATCATTATAGTGCGA
>JAPLJM010000161.1 GCA_026388595.1 Deltaproteobacteria bacterium | reverse complement strand
TGCCCTGACGCTCCGCTCAAACCCGACCACCGGTTACATCTGGCAACTGGGCAAACCTCCGGAAGACGGCGTTATTCAGTTCATCGACAATCAATATCGGGGAGATAAATCCGGCCTTGTGGGTGCCGGCGGCAGGGAAATCTGGACCTTCAAGGCCGTGGGAACGGGCGAAACAACAATCGATCTGAAATACGTCCGCCCCTGGGAGAAAAACACCGCCCCCGCGAAAAGCGCCCTATTCAAAGTCGTCGTCAGCGGTGACAAAAACCAGCAGTAATGGCTTTGCAAAAAAATCCACATTATGATACCTGGCGACTCAACAAAAAGCCTCATTTCGTCTCAAAAGGATAAAATATGAATGATGATGTCTATTACAGATTGGCCAAGGTACTGGATACGCTGCCCAATGGGTTTCCCCCAACGGAAAGCGGTGTGGAAATCAAGCTGCTGAAGAGGGTTTTTACACCCGAACAGGCAGACCTCTTTTGCGATATGCGGTTGACCTTTGAAACAACCCAGGAAATCGCCGATCGCACGGGCCGGCCTTTGGAGGGTCTCGAGGGGATATTACTGGCCATGGCGATCGCCGGGCAGATCTTTTTGATCAAACTGGGTAAAACACGTTTTTTCAAGATGCTGCCCTGGGTCTTCGGAATCTATGAATTTCAGCTCGGCCGCATTGACAAAGCCTTTGCTGAACTGGTTGAAGAATACTGGCCGACATACAGCGCGCAGTTTTTTACGAAAAAACCGCAATTGATGCAGACGCTCGCCGTGGAAGAAGTTATCCCCTTTCAACAGGAGGCCCTGCCGTATGAGAAGGTCTCCACCATTATCGAAAACGGTCAATCCTTTATTGTCAATGAGTGTATTTGCAAAAAAGAGCGGGGCCTCCTCGGCGAACCCTGTGACAGACCGTTGGAGGTTTGCCTGGGAATCGCCCCGGTGCCAGGGGTCTTTGACAAATCCCCTCTGGGCCGCAAAATCACGAAGGATGAGGCTTATGCCTTGCTGAGCAAGGCGGAAGAGGCGGGGCTGGTCCACATGACGGGCAACGTCCAGGTCGGTCAGATTTATATCTGCAACTGCTGCAAATGTTGCTGCGGCGTCCTCCGGTCCATCAATGAATTCGGCATCCCGGCATCGATGGTCGTCAACGCCCATTACTTCGCCAAGATTGATTCAGGGCTCTGCATTGGTTGCGGCATCTGTGCAAGTGAACGCTGTCAGGTCGGCGCTATCGCAGAAGCGGGTGATTCCTATGCGGTGATTGAGGATCGGTGCATCGGTTGCGGTCTTTGCATCAGCAAGTGCCCGACGGAAGCCATCCAACTGATCCGTAAAGAACAAACCGCATTGACACCGCCTCCCTTTACCGAGGATGACTGGTTCACGGAGCGGGGACGGATGCGCGGGGTAGATTTCACCGCTTATAAATGATGATGACCTGTATTCTTCTTGACAGGTCACACGCATGCCACTATAGTGACCGACGAGGGCGAAACGAAGCAATCTTCAGCGGTTTTAGATCGCAGCAACCCTTCGCGGGCCGTGCAATGGCGCATCGCCTGTTTCTTGTATCGACGCCGCCGGGGGCAACTGCTCGCCATGACGTGAAGGACGGAAATTTCAAGGTATCGGTGAGAGTGACAAATGCCGTTTCATCCCCTTCCTGCGGAAGACTTTCTGAACCGAGAAAACGAGCTTGATTATCTGAAAGGCCTGCCCCTATTAAAGGAGAGCGCCTTGGGGGGAAACGTGTTCCTTGAAGGGGCGAGGGGAATCGGAAAGACGGAACTCCTCAAGCAGCTCTACCGGTCGCTCTTTTGGGAATCCGGCACTGTCCCTTTTTACTACTCTTTCAAGACCGCCAACCTCAAGGGAACCTATTTCGCAAAGGACTACTTCACGGGGTTTGTCAGGCAGTTTTTCTCCTGTGTCATGAAAGAGCCTTCCATCGTCGAGAATGCAGCCGAGCCTCTGCAGCGGCTGATGCCGGTGATCGCTTCAGTCGGCCTGCATTGGCTGGTCGACTGCATCGAGGACTTTCGGGAACATCTGAACAGCAATGATATATACTGGCAGATCGTCGCCGCTATCTCCCTTCCAGCCACCGTTGCTCAAAAAAGCGGCAAGCCGGTGATGGTGATGCTGGACGATTTTGACACCGCCGAACGCCTTTACGAATCCAGTCTCGGCGATGCGCACGGTCTGATCAGCCTCTTCGGGGAATCGATGAAAAACAGCCTCTGTCCGCATGTGATGACCGGATCGGCTGGAGCCCTCGAGTCCATTTTCACCGACCCTTCCCTGGTCGGAATGACGGAGCGGATGCAGCTCGGTCCGCTCCCCGAAGACCTGGCCGTCCGGCTTTTCAAGGCGCACCTCGCCAATTTGAAGATCGCCTGTGCGCCGGCCGGGCAGCTCAAATTCCTGGCTATATTGAACGGAAATCCGCTCTATATCAGGAATCTCGCAAAAGCGGCCTGGAAAATGCAGAAGAAGGAACTCCATGAAAAGGACCTGATCGAATGTTATTGTTTTGAAGTCTCCGAAGGCGAAACCGCATTTTACTGGTCTTCCATCTTCGGCCGTTATGTCCAGAGCCCCGCAAAAAGAAGGGGGCTGCTTAAACTCCTGATGCTCTCCGTAGAAAACGAAGGCGTTGATGACGGCGACCGGCTGGTCTCTGGATTGTACGGGACCGAAGAAAGAGCCGCGCTGGACGCATTGCGGGCTTCAGGCGTGAACCGGGGCTGGGACCCGGTTCTCCGGGACTTCATCCGCTGTCTTTACATGAAGGAGGTCGAGGGCCGGAGGGCCGACGATGTAAGGGAAAAGATAGAATCAAACTATCTTTCGGAAAGAGAAGACTCGCGCTTCGAGCTGGTGATCCCGATGAGCTCGAACGCGGAGCTCGTCGTGGCAAAGGCCGTCGAGCAGATCGGCAGAAACATGAATTTCAATGCTGATTTCCTGAATCATTTGCAACTGGCGCTGATTGAGGTCTGCATCAACGCAATCGAGCACAGCGGGAGTTACGAAAAAAAGGTGTTCCTCAAATTCATCACCAAGCCGGACAAACTCGAGATCATCGTGGAAAATTCCGGCCGGCCTTTCTCTCACGATTCGCGAAGGGAAATCCCTGTGGAAGAAAGCCTGCGGAGGGGCATGACGAGGGGCCGGGGTTTCAAGCTGGTTCACGCGATAATGGACGACGTTAAGATCGAGAGGATCGGCAACAGAACGAGGGTGATCCTGACAAAAAACATCGACGAGAGGATCGTGGAGCCCGGTACCCGGACTTTGTAATCTCTGACAGGAATTTTCTTGACAACCCGGCCCGTCTTGAGGTTGTTACGGACGAAGAATATAAAAACAATGAGGTGCTTCAATGAAATCGGTCCAATTCAGCGTCACTTCACGACTTGCTGGAGACGCTGCGGTGATTTACCCCAAAGGATACCTGAACAGCCTCTCGGGTGAAAGTCTGGTCAATGAATGCGGCATTTACATCGGCAAGGGAATTACGAAAATCGTCGTGAATTTCAGTGAAACAGGCCTGATCAATTCGATCGGCATTTCCCTGCTTCTTCAGATCATAGAAGATCTCAGGAATATCGAAGGCACGATTTGCTGTACGAACATGTCCAAGTTCCTCCAGGACACCTTCGAAATGCTTGGTCTTATACAGCACATGCAGGTCTTTCCAGGCGAAAGTGACGCGTTGAAATACCTTAACGCCAAAACCGTATGAGCGCAGAACTCAAAAAGGCCCTGTACAACATCTCCGCCCTGGCCGACCTTGGGCAAGAAATAACGTCCGTAAACGCTTTTCATCAGAAGATACAGGCGGTTCTTTATGTGATCACCGGCACATTTCTGGCGAACAAGGGTGCAATCCTCTTTTATGACAAATCGGAAAACAGGCTGAATACGTTGACACAAAAGGGCTTTCCCCCGGCAGACCTGGACCGCGTTAATCCCGAAACTCTGATGTCGCTCGGGAAAAACAGGCCCTGCCTGATCGGAGATCACCCCGGCCTGGCCATTGCCGGAGCGGAGATACTGGCCCCTCTCTGGGTCAGGGACGAGTTTATCGGTGCTCTGATTCTGAGCGGCAAATTGACGGCGAGCCCTTATTCGCCGGAAGAGCTTGAACTCCTCAATGTGATCGCCAACCAGATCGCGATTACGATAAGCAACCACGCCCTTTTCATGGACCTTTCGGACAAACTCGAAGAAAACCGGAAACTTTATGAAGAGATGAGGCTTATCTACCACGGCACGCTCCAGGCCTTTGCCGCAGCGATCGACGCAAAAGACGCCCATACGAAAAATCATTCCCATCGGGTCGCGAAATATTCGGCCGCCATCGCGCGGGAACTCGGATGGAGCGAGCACGATATTGAAGGAATCTACGTTGCCGGGTATCTCCACGACGTCGGCAAGTTAGCGATAAGCAACGAGTTGCTGAACAAGGTCACCCCTTTCACGCCTGAGGAACTGGCGGAAATTAAAAAACACTCGACACTGTCCCACAGCATCACGTCGAAGATAAAATTCCCATGGAAAAACGTGGAGGATATGGTCTGGCACCATCACGAGCGTCTCGACGGACACGGGTACCCTGATGCACTCACGCAGGACGCACTGAGCGACGGGGTCAGGATCCTCACGCTTGCCGATTCTTTCGACGCAATGACCACCCAGAGGCCGTACAGGAAAAAGATGGACGTGCAGACCGCGCTTGGCGAATTAAGAAAATGCCTTAACAGTCAGTTTGACAACCATATCATGCTCGTGTTTTGCAGGGTGCTGGACAAGGAAATCAAAGGCGATCTGCCGGCGCCGGAAATACTCCCTCATCTTGACAGGGCTTCGGACCTCTCGGTCATTTCCTCCATGCTGGAAGGCATCATTGCGGAGCTCTCCAGGTCTTAACGTCACTTTTTACGGGAGCATCAAACCTGTACGACAATCACGGTCACGTTGTCACGCCCTCCGTTTCTGATCGCTGCCTGCACAAGTTCCTCGCAGGCGGTCTGCGGCAGGGACTTTTCTGCAAGTATCTCCTGAATTTCATGATCCGTGACAAGATCATGAAGGCCATCGGTGCAGAGAAGAAAAATGTCTCCACGCTGTACATTCTCCACCCTGGTATAGATGGTGTCCAAATCATCATATCCCCCTAAGACCTGGGTGATGATATGACCACAGCCATGATGGGTCTCCTGATCCTGCTGGATTGGACCAATCCCGATCGGGGTCTGGCGCTCTCTATGATCAACCGTCATTCTCTCACAGGAACGATTCCTGCACCGATAGATACGGCTATCTCCGACGTGCGCAATGAGTGCGTTGCCATCCGTCAGCACCAGGACGGACAGGGTCGTGCCCATCGTGCGCCATTCTACATTTCCCGTTGCGAGGTTGATTATTTTTTCATGCGCCGACCAAATCGCATTCTCCAATTTCCGCACTTTAGATTCGCCGGCATCGGCATGATTCTGAGATATCAGATCATCGCCATAGTATGCCGAAACGGTTTCTTCGCAGGCCATCCTGCTGGCTATCTCACCGGCCGCATGTCCCCCCAGGCCGTCGGCTACAATAAAAATCATGCCGGACCTCTGCAGGTCGTCATGAGGACCGTCCCGTCCAACAATCAGAAAACTGTCCTCATTGCTGTGCCTGAGAAGACCAATATCCGATTTTTCAAAATGCCTGACATTTTCGAACATAGACGTGAAAATCCCTCTGAGAATAAGCTCCAACATTAAGCTGAAACACGCGGGACTCTAAGAAAGGTAGCATCTCTTGTCAAGGAATAAATTGACAACCGGAATAAAGTTATAAACAATAAACAAAGAAAGATGCCTGCTGGTCTCTGTTAAAGATTTTTCAGATCTGATAAGCAGACATTATCAATCATTGGATTTACCATCAACAAAAAACCGGGTTACAGGGAGTGATAACCCTTGAATCTCATGAAAATACAGGCGATTGCGCGTAAGGAAGTCTATCATTTGATCCGGGATGCGCGCAGTCTCTATCTGGCCTTTGCGATTCCGCTGCTGCTCATCCTGCTGTTCGGCTATGCGCTCAGCCTCGATGTGGATAATATCCAGACGGTGGTTGTAGATCAGGATAATACCGATCTCAGCCGCGATTTCGTCCGCCGCCTCGACGCTTCTCCCTATTTCACCGTGATCGCCCATCTGCCCGACAGCCGGGCCGTCA